>DASXSA010000153.1:0-11956 GCA_036506235.1 Candidatus Limnocylindrales bacterium
GGTAATGCTGGAAGGGTTCGTCGAGAGAAATCGTCAAGCCATGTGATGAAAGCCGGCTGGCAAGCACCTCCCCCATGGCGGCATGAACAGGGTCCTCCTGCCTGGCGGCCGCCAGGCGACGGCGACGATCGACCAATTGGAAATCGAGGGTCATTCCCAGCGCCATGCTGATCCGCGACTAGCTCGTCAGGCTGGCCGCGTGCCCGGTCTCGATCCAGTGAATGTGCGGTGGCGACACTCCGCAGCGCCCGGCCAAGTCCCGCAAGGTCCAACGGCGACGGATCCGTTCCTCATGGATGCGGCGGCCGAGCTGACCAGCGAGCTGGCTACTAACGCGCTCAACGTCTCTGTCTCGCAACAATTCGACGCCATTGAACAATTCGCGGCTCACCGGGCCGTTATCGGCTCAGCGGCCTGCGTGTCGCCGGGCCATGACGGGCTCAGCGGCCTGCGTCCCCAAGCGCGGCACAGCGGGACAGGCGCGTGACGCCAGTTTCTGCTCAGAGGGAGAAGAGGCTCGGCCGATCTCGCCGGATAAAGGGCCGGGATCGACGCCCCGCCAGCGTCTCTGTTCGACGGGTTAGAAAAGTCGTCACATTCCGGCGCCGGAGCGCGAGAGGCATTACTGGAGAACGGGCAGTCGGCGGGCGCGGGGGGCCTTACTGCAGGACGGGCAGCTGCCGGCCCTCGCGGAGGGGGACGGCGCTTTCGGCCAGGAGCTCGGCGATATCGGCGATCGAGACCGGATCGTCGGTCCCGGGACCGCGACCCGCGTCTGCCAGGCCGTCCTTGAGCATGATCATGCAATAGGGGCAGGCCACCGCGAGGGTATCGGCGCCCGTCGAGAGAGCCTCGCGTGTCCGCTCGTGGTTGATTCGCGTCCCCCTCGTCTCCTCCATCCACATCCGGCCACCGCCCGCACCGCAGCAGAACGTATTCCGCCCGTGGCGGTCCATCTCCACGAGCGCCACGCCGGGCGCACTCGCCAGCGCGTCGCGCGGCTCGGCCTGGATGCCGTTGTAGCGGGTGAGGTAGCACGGATCGTGGTAGGTGACGCTCCGCGACGGGACGCCGTCCGTGGCGAGACGCAACCGGCCGGAGGAGAGCAGCCGGTCGAGGTAGACGGAATGGTGGACGATCTCGAATGCGCCCCCCAGCTGGCCGTACTCGTTGCCGATGACGTTGAAGCAGTGCGGGCAGGCCGTTACGATCGTGCGCTCCCCCATCCCGTAGCGGTTCAGCGTTTCGACGTTGCCTGACGCGAGGATCTGGTAGACGTAGTCGTTTCCCATCCGGCGGGCAGGATCGCCCGTGCACGACTCCTCCTGGCCGAGGATCGCGAAGCGGACGCCCGCCGCGTCCAGGCAGGTCGCGAAGGCTCGGGCGACCTTGCGGTTGCGCTCGTCGAAGGCCGCCGCGCAGCCCACCCAGTAGAGGACCTCGATCTCGTCGAGCCGGCCCGCGGTCGCCAGCTCGGCAACGGTGGGCACCTCGAACGGCAAGCCCCGCGTCCAGTCGGTGCGGATCGACCGCGGCAAGCCCCACGGGTTGCCGGCCGCCTCCATGCCGCGCATCGCCGCCGTCAGCTCCTGCGGGAACCGGCTCTCCTCCAGGACGAGATTGCGGCGCAGGCCGACGATCTTGTCGACGTGTTCGATCAGGACCGGGCACGCCTCCACGCACGCCCCGCAGGTCACGCAGTCCCACACCGCGTCGTACGGGATCGCCGTGTCGACGATGGGCTTCGCGAGGAGGTCCGGCCGGATGCCGTCCTCGAGGCCGTAGGCGTCGCGGACCGCGGCGCCATTTGGGATCAAAGGGACACCTGTCTCAGCCTCATGGGCCATGTCCCGGACGCCCATGATGAACGTCTTGGGGTTGAGCGGCTTCCCGGTCGCCCATGCCGGGCACGCCGCTTGGCATCGACCGCACTCCGTGCAGGTGAAGCCGTCGAGCAGGTCCTTCCAGCCGAGGTCCTGGAGCGTCCGCAGGCCGAACGTCGCGTCCTCGCGCTCCAGGTCCATCGCGGGCAGCTCGCCCCGTGGCGCCAGCTTCCTAAAGTAGATGTTGAAGAAGCTCGTCACGATGTGGAGGTGCTTGCTGAAGGGCAGGTACACGAGGAACAGGGCGACGAGTCCAATGTGCGCCCACCAGAGCACGGCGAAGCCTGTCTCCAACGCTGCGGGCGAGAGCGCGCCATTGAGCGGCCCGGCGATGGCCGACGCAATGAACGCCCCCGGCTGCTGTCCGTACCGGGCGACCTCGAATGCCTGGGCCAGCAGCTCGGTCGCCACCACTCCGCCGATGAGCCCCAGGATGATCAGCGCGTCGGTCGAATAGGTCAGGCGCGCGGGTCTGCTGACGAAGCGCCGGAACAGCGCGTAAGCGATCGAGACCAGGACGATCACCGCCACGACGTTCTGCAGCGCAGAAACGATCGTCCAGAGGAGGCCGTCCAGCGGCCACGACACGACGGCCTGGACCAGTCCACCGGTCACGATGTTGGCCGTGCCGATTGTGAGCAGCACGAAGCCCCAGAAGATGCCCCAGTGCATCAGGGCGGCACGCGGATCCTTGAACATCTTCGTCTGGATCAGCGCGTACTCGATGACCCCCCACAGCCGCCTGGGAACGCTCCCGAACGGCGCCGATGGGGCCGCCACGGCGAAGACGCGCAGGTGCCGGGCCATCACCAGCGCAAACACGATCGCCGCGCCGTAGAAGAGCGGGAAGACGAGCGGATAGGCCGGGACGTGGTCGAAGGTGGCGAACAGCATCGCGGCCGATCAGGCCGATCCGGCGCGAGTCCGCTGGGCATCCCCGCGCGGCAGGTCCGGGCGGCCGGCGTGGGACTGGTGATCGAACGGACCGGCGAGGGTCTCGAGGGCATGGCCGAGGGTCGGCACGATGGCCTCCAGCGATTCGGTTGCGCCCTTCGGGCTGCCGGGCAGGTTCACGACCAGCGAACGGCCGCGGACGCCCACCAGGCCGCGTGAGAGGTCGGCCATCGGTGTGTGCCGTCGTCCCTCGGCGCGCATCGCCTCCGCCAGTCCCGGGACCTCGTAGTCGATCACGTCCGCGGTGGCCTGCGGTGTCACATCGCGCGGGGTCAGGCCCGTCCCGCCGGTGGTGACCACGAGCCGGTGACGCGAGGTGCCGGCAATCAGCGCGCCACTGATCCGGCGCCGGTCGTCCGGCACGACGAGGCGCTCGACGGCAAGCCCGAGGCGCTGGAGCCGCTCGCCGATCGCGTCGCCGGAGGCGTCCTGCCGCTCCCCGGCGGCGCTGCGGTCGCTGATCGTGAGGACCAGCGCGCTGAGACCCTGTAGCTGCGAGCCGTCGCTCACGATGGGGACTTCCGGGGCGCCGGGCCGCGAGGACGCGCGATGCGTCCGGCCACGCGTTCGCCTGGCCGCCGAGTTGTGGTCTCAGGACGAGACGCCGGCCGCTCCCACGTACCGCTCCGACCGCCGCTCTTGGACAACAGGCGAACAGACCGAATCTCGGCGCCCCGCTCGACCGCCTTGACCATGTCGTACACGGTAAGCGCCGCGATCGACACCGCGGTCAGGGCCTCCATCTCGACGCCCGTCGGGCCGGTTGTGGCGGCCTCGGCGCGAATCCGCAGGGCGCCGGCAGCGCGATCCGGCGTGACGGTGACGACGAGGTCCGTGAGCGCGATCGGGTGGCAGAGCGGGATGAGGTCGCTCGTGCGTTTGCCGCCCATCACGCCGGCGAGCTCTGCCACTGAGAGAACGTCTCCTTTCGAGCCCCCGCCATCGATCACGAGGCTCAGCGTCTCCGGTGACAGAGCGATCACGGCCTCCGCGGCGGCCCGGCGCACGGTGGCCGGCTTGTCACTGACGTCGACCATTCGCGGACGACCGGATCGGTCGACGTGCGTGAGCCGTCGGCGGTCGGCCCGGGTTTCGGGGGCGAACAGCGGCGGCCCGGCTGAAGGCCTTTGGCGCCTGGGGCGAGGGGCGCTCATCGGTCGAGCCACCAGAGATCGACTTCGGACCCCGCATCGAGAGCGTCCACGGCCTCGGGAACGACCGCCAGGGCGTCGGCCGCGACGAGCGAGGTCATCACGTGGCTGCCCTGTCCGCCCGCCAGGCGGACCGGAACCCTGCCCTGCGCGTCGCGTTCGACCCGCCCCTCGGCGTCGCGCCGGCTCGAGACCCGCAGAAAGGCTCGCCGACCGTGGCTCTTCGTCACCGGCTCGAGCATGCGCCCACGGTCGACCTCCCGGGCTTGCTGGCACTCCCCGGCCAGCCGCCGAATCGCCGGCCGCACGAACAGCTCGAACGTCACGAACGTCGAGACCGGGTTGCCCGGGAGCCCGAACAGGAGGACGGGGGCCCTGCTGTCCCGCCTGGCCACGCCGAACGCGAACGGCTTCCCGGGCTGGACCGCCACACGCCACAACTCCACCTGACCGACGGCCGAAAACGCCGCACGGACGACGTCGTACGGGCCGACGGATACCCCACCGCTGACGATGACGGCGTCCGCCCCGTCGAGTGCCTCGACGAGTCGCCGCCTGACGTCCGCCTCGTCATCGCTCGCGATTCCCAGGTCGATCGGCTCCGCGCCGGCTGCGGCAACCAGCGCCCGCAGGCCCGGACCGTTCGCATCGGGGATTCCCGCCGGCCCGAGCTCCTCGCCGGCCTGTCGGATCTCGTTTCCGGTGGCGAGCACTGCCACCCTGACGGGGCGGCGCACGCTCACTTCGGCCACACCGGCACCGGCCGCCAGGGCAATGCGGGCCGGGCTGAGCGCCAGTCCCGCCTCGACCAGCGATGCTCCAGCGACCAGGTCGCTGCCGGCCAGCCGGATCGAGCCACCGGCAGGAATCGCGCGGTGGACGACGACCTGCGCGGGCACAGGGCCGACCGCGTCGCGCCCCCGAGGACCAGCGACCGCGCCGGACTCGTCCAGCGGCGTCGTCTCCTCGACAGGGACCACGGCGTCCGCGCCGGGCGGTATGGGTGCACCGGTGGCAATCCTCATCGCCGTTCCAGGGTCGACATGTCCATCGGGTGCAGCGCCTGCAGCGACCTCGCCGACGACCTTCAACCGGACCGGCGAGCCTTCGCTCGCGCCGGCAACGTCCTCGGAACGGACCGCATACCCGTCCATCGCGCTGTTGTCCCAGGGCGGGAGGTCCACGCGCCCCACGACGGGCTCCGCGAGAATCCGACCGAGTGCCCGGCCCACCGGCAAGCGCTCGGTCTCGACCGGCGCTTCGATCGCCGCGAGGACCCGCCCGAGCGCGGACTCCACCGTCAGCAGGTCGGTCACGGCCGGCCCGGCCGACCTCTCCCGAACGGGCCCCAGCGCGGCCCTTGCCTCGGTCCGTCTCGTTCCTGCTCCCCCGCCCTGCGCTGGATCGCCGCCACGACGGATCGCCTCGTGAGGATCCCCAGCAGCTCCGCGCCGCGGCTGACGGGCAGCCCGTCCAGCCCGGTCCGTCGGAGCTCCTCCAGGCCGTTGCGCATGGGCAGCTCGGGCGCAAGTACCGGAAGGCCCGGTGCCGCGACCATCACCTGCTCCGCTCGCGTCGTCGGCCACCGGCTGCGCGCGATCCGCCGCAGCTCGGAGACACCGATCAAGCCGAGGAGCGAGTCGCCGCGCATCACGGCCAGGCTCGAGGCATCCGGTTGGTCCATGTACTGGCTGGCGAACGTGTCGAGCGTGAGCTGCGGCGCCACGGACGGCGTGTCGCGCTCCATCACCTCGTCGACTCGCAGGCCCTCGAGCAGGTCCTCAACCGCGGCGCGCCGATCGAGCCCGCGCGCCGCGCTGCCCAGGAACCACCCACTGACGACGAGCAGCACGCTGTTCAGCGGATCCCCGAGGAGGCTCACCGCCAGCCCGAAGCCGATCAACACGTAGCCGGTCGCCCGCCCGACCAGCACCGCGGCCTTGCTGCCGCGCCGCTCGTCGCCTGTATACGCCCAGACCAGCGCTCGAAGGATCCTGCCGCCGTCGAGGGGGTATGCCGGGACCAGGTGGAGCACAGCAAGCGTGAGGTTGAGCACCCCAAACAGGAACGCCCCCTGGACCCAGAGTGGCGGGTTCGATTCCGCGAGCAGCGCCGAGCCGGCCAGGGCCACCCCGATCACGAGGCTGGTGAGCGGCCCCGCGGCTGCGACCCACGCCTCGTCGCGCGCGTTGCCCACCGCCTGGTCGACCGAGGAACCCCCACCGAAGAAGAGGAGCGTGATCGGCCCGGCGGGCAATCCGAGGCGCCGGGCCGCGAGCCCATGAGCCAGCTCGTGAACCAACACCGAGCCGAGGAACGCAAAGGCAGCCAGCAGCCCGATGATCCAGCGGGTTTCGCTGTTCCACTCCGGGTGGAGCGTGCCCGCCTCGGTGGAGGCCACGACCGCAATCACGGCAAGGATCACCACCCAGACGAGGTGGATCCGGATCTCCAGCCCGAAGATACGCGCTACCGGAATGCCGCCCACCGGTCGAAGGGTCATTGGGCGTCCTCCACCGCAACCGGCACCGCGGCCTGCGGAGCCGGCGGCGCGGCGGCCTTTTCCTTGGCTGCCCGCGCGCGACCGCCGGCCCATCGCCAGACCAGAGCCGAGATCAGGAGCGCGACGGCCGCGATGGCAATGGACGTCTCCGTCCAGAAGCGTTCGGGGAACAGCTGGACCAGCCGCTCCGTGTTGGGGTTGAAGGTGTAGCTCCCACCCGCGAAGAACAGCCGGTGGAACAGGTCGAACGCCGCGTCGAACGCGACCGCGAACAGGATCCCGCCGATGATGACCGCGCCTGCGAGCAGGCCGGACGCCCAGCGGATCGCGCGCCAGCGCCAATCACGTCGCCCGGGAAGCGCGAGCAGAACGACCAGCACGACCGACGACAGCAGGGCTGCCGCTCCGAACGCGACGAGGACACCCCGGACGTCCGCGAGGTGCGCGCGCTCGCGAGGATCGAACACCGGAGCGCCATCCACGGTCTGCTCGAACCGCGCCGGACCGAAATAGATCTCGGCGAGCACGGAGTTCGTCACGGCGTGAACCTGTTCCGCCGTGTACCCGGTCCACGCGTCCGCCTGGGCACGATCCTGTTCGATGCCAACGTAGAGCGGGTTGAAGAACAGGGCTACGGTCACCGCCAGGATGACCACGATTGCCGCCGCGCCGATCGCGATGCTGCCCACGCCACGCCCGATCGACCCAATCATCGCGTCGATGGTAGCCCGTCAGGCGTCGCGCTCACTCCTCCGCAAGCGTGTGCGCCTGCTCGTACCAGATGACCGTCCGCAGGTCGTCCGGGGGCTCCACGTTGAGCTCGCGCGCCGCACGCGCCAGGCGTGCCCGGAACTCGTCGAGCGGCAGCGCCAGCATGTCGCGCAGACCCTCGACGCCGGCCTGCACGAAGAGCTGGTGGTCGTCCGGTTTGAAGGCGGCCAGATTGAGCATCAGGGCCTCGTCGCGCCAGACGAGAACGTCGTTCGGTGAGGCGTCGACGTGGTCGGCGAGGTACTGGCGGCGGGCAGGCGTCTCGGACACTTCGAGCAGGATCCCGGTCGTGAAGATGCCCTGCTTCTCGAGGCGCTCGAGGTACACGGGCTCGATCCGGCTCAGCTCAGTGATCGGCGGCACGCGATCCCTCCACTTCTGGCGTGCCTCCGATCATGCCATGCGGGCGGCCGGGTCCGCGCCTGCGGTCTCCCCTACCACCAACCGAGTCGTTTCGACCAGGCGAGCATTCCTGCGGTCACGATGGCCATGATCCCGAGGACCAACCCAAGCTGGAAGAGATCTGAGCGCTCCTCGACGATCAGGTTCATGCCGTAGATCGAGGCGATCGCCGTAACGGGCAGCAACACCGCGGCGATCAGTGCCAGGCGCTCCATCGCGACGTTCATGCGGGTGGTCGTGCGGGCCTGATAGAAGTCGATGATGCCCTGCATGAACTCCTTCTCGTTGTCGCACTGGGTCTTGACCCGCTCGAAGCGGTCGACGAGATCGTCGATCAGGGGCGGAGCCTCGGGCGGGATCATCCGGGTCAGTGCGCCCATCCGCGCGTAGATCTCCCGGCTTTCAGCGGCGATCGTCCGGATCGAGAGCAACTCGTGGCGCATGAGGAACATCTCCTCGAGGAGCCCGACTGGGTCGCCTTCATCGGTCTCGCGAACGCGCCGCTCCACGACGGCTACCTTCGAGGCGAGATCGGTCAGGTAGGTGCCCTGGCGGTGCGCGATTCCCGACACCAGGGCGTACGAGAGCTCGAACGGGGACGCCGGTCGAAGCCGGGCATCGTTCAGGCGTTCGAGGACTTTGCGGGTGCCGCTCAGGGCCATGTCCGTCGTCACGCCCCGCCCGAGGGGCCCGTGGGTCGTGACCAGGTAGCGCCGCCCGATGAACTGGTCCAGCTCGATCATGTGCACGTGGCCGGGCTCGCCCGGTTCGGGAGCGTGAACGATCACGAACAGGTGGTCGGGGTAGGCGTGGATCTTAGGAACATGCCGCCGTTCGAGGACGTCGCGCATCGCGAGCGGGTGGAAGCCGAACACGTTGGCGATGTGCTCGGCCGTTTCCTCGTCGCAGGCCGGCACGTCGACCCAGACGAAGCCGTCCGTCCGCTCCAGCAGTCCCGGCAGCTCGGAGCTATCGCATTCCTCTGCGCCGGCACTGGAAATCCAGCGAACGCTCATCCGTCCGCCGGCTTCCTGGGCCGTCGGACCAGGCTGCTGCGGTTTGTGTTCGGTCAGCACTCGCTCACGCTCGACATTGGGCAGTCTCGTGAACGTGCGCAGCGTACATCGCGCCCGCAGCGCGAGAACGGCTTTCGGCTGTGTTACTCGCCTGCTTTGTCGCCGAAGATCGTGTAGTGCCAGGGCTTCTCGGGCTCGCCGGTCAGCTCGATCATCACGTGCTTGACCTGCGTGTACTCGTCGAAGGAGTAGCTGGACATGTCCTTGCCGAAGCCCGACTGCTTGAACCCGCCGTGGGGCATCTCTGACGCGATCATCAGGTGGTCGTTGATCAGGACATGCCCGAAGTTCAGCTCCTGCGCGGCACGCATGGCCCGGTAGACGTCACGGGTCCAGACCGAGCTGGCCAGGCCATAGCGTGTGTCGTTCGCCTTTTCGATGGCTTCGTCATCCGACTCGAACGGCAGCACGACAAGAACAGGTCCAAAGACCTCATCTCGAGCGATCTCGCTGCCCTGTACTGAGCCCGTGATCAGCGTCGGAAGGTAGAACGCCCCGTTATCGAGGCCGGGCACTCTGGCCCGCTGCCCGCCGGTCTCGATCCTGGCGCCTGCCGCTTCCGCCCGCTTCACGAATCCGTCGACGCGCTCGACCTGTGCCTGGCTGATCAATGAGCCAAGATCGGTCTGAGGATCGAGCGGGTCGCCGACCCGCACGCCCGCGAACAGGTCCCGCAGCCTGGCGACGAGCCGTTCATGGATCGAGCGATGGACGTACAGCCGCGTCGCCGCGGTGCAGTCCTGGCCGCCGTTGATCAGGGCGCCTGCGGTGGCTCCTCGTGCGGCAGCCTCGAGGTCGGCGTCGTCGAACACGATGAGCGGTGCCTTGCCGCCCAGCTCGAGGTGGACACGCTTCAGGTTGCCGCTCGCGAGCTCCTGGATCCGCCTTCCGGTCGCGGTGTCGCCGGTCAGGGACACCATGTCGACGTCGGGGTGTGCCGCGATCGCCGAGCCGACGATCTCGCCCGGACCGGTCACGATGTTCAGTACTCCAGCCGGAAGGCCCGCCTCGAGCGCGAGTTCGGCAAGGCGGATGGCGCTCAGCGGCGTCGCGGAGGCCGGTTTGAGGACGACCGAATTCCCGGCGGCCAGTGCCGGGCCGACCTTCCAGATCGCCATCCAGAACGGGTAGTTCCAGGGCGCGATCTGACCGACGACGCCGATCGGTTCCCGGCGGACCATGCTCGTGTGGGTGCCCGTGTACTCCCCGGCCGCCTTGCCCTCGAGGTGTCGCGCCGCACCCGCGAAGAAGCGCAGGTTGTCGACCGCGAACGGCAGGTCGGAGTCGCGCCGGAGCTTGTAGGCGGAACCCGTCTGGAGCGTCTCGGTGCGGGCGAGGTCGTCGGATTCGGACTCGATCAGGTCCGCCAGCTTGACGAGGATCCCCACGCGCTCCGCCGGAGTCTTGCCGCGCCAGCGCCGCTCCCGGAACGCCCGCCGGGCCGCCGCAACCGCGAGGTTGACGTCCGCTTCCCCGCCCAGCGGGACGCGACCGACCAGCTCGCCCGTGGCCGGGCTGCGAACCTCGCTCCATTCGCCCCCGACGGCGGCTGCGCGTTCGCCGTCGATCACCATGGGGCGGTCGGCTACCGCTTCGACGACCATTTCACCTCCACCAGAGCTGCGCCGGAGCATAGCTCAGCCGGATTTGCCGCCCGACTCCCGATCGAGGAGCGCCCTGGCGAAGCCCCGGTAAGCAACATCGTCGAGCGGCGGGTTGATCAGCCCGGCCCGAACGTCCCGGAAGGCGCGTTCCAGTGGACCTGCGAGGAACCCCGGGCCGCCGGCGATCCGAAGCGCTTCGTCGGTCGCCAGGACCGCCGCGTTCGTTGCCGTGACCTTGGCGAGGGCGATGTCTGCCAGCATCGGCCCGCGCTCGGATGCCGGCGTCGCGTCCCATCGACCCGCGACGTCCAGGAGGACGATCCGGGCCGCCCGCAGTGCCGCGTCGAGGCGGCCGAGGCGGACCTGGACGCTCGGAATCTCAGCGACCGCCGTTGATCCGTCACCGGGGCTACGCTCCTTCGCCCAGCGTGCGACCGCCTCCCGGGCACCCTCGCCGACGCCAAGGTAGGTCGCGGCGATCACCGCCCCGAACCAGGCCTGTGGCGCGGCGCCGCGCGGGTCCGGCTCGCCGGGGCGACGCTCGGACAGCAGGTTCTCGAGCGGAACGCGCACGTCCTCCAGGCACAGCCGGCCGGACGCAGACGCCCGGACGCCGAGGGCATCGAACGACGGCTCGCGAGTAACGCCTGGTAATCGGAGGTCAACGAGGAAGGTCCCGACCACCGGTTCGTCTCCCGGCGATCGTCGTGGGTCGTTCCCGGTCCACATGGCGCTCACGAGTGCGAAGCGCAGGGCGGGCAGCCAGGTCGTCCAGGTCTTCTCGCCGCGCAGGACGGCGATGTCACCCTCGATGCGGGCCGTGGTCTCGGGCAAGGCCCCGCGGGCCGGGCTGCCGCCGCGTTCCTCCGTGGCCGCAGAGTTCAGGAGCGCGCCTTCCTCGCGGATCGCCCGGTAGACGTTCTCGCGGACCGCTCGGGGCCAGCCGCCGCTCTCGACCGCTGAGCCAAGCACGTGCTGGTGCATGCCGAACCCGAGTGCAGCCGACCCGTCGACCGCGCCGAGCGCCAGCTGTACGAGCACGACCTCGCGCATCCCGGCGCCCAAACCGCCCGCATCGGCGGGAAGGCAGATCGCGTGCAGACCTGCGCCGACGAGCGCCGCAGGCACTTCCGGGCGGAATCGCTCCTCTTCGAGGTTGACCGCCCGCAGCCGGTCGACGGCGTCCGCCAGCTTCCCCGCGATCCCGCTTCGAAGGCCGCCGGACTCGAGCGCTCCCGCGTCAGGCATCGAGCCTTGCGGCTTCGCGACGCAGAATCTCCCAGGCGCGGGCGACGTGCCGCTCCTCGGTCCGGATGTTGCCGATCGCAACACGAAGCGTGTACCTGCCGCGCAGCCGGGTGTGGGAAAGGAACACGTCGCCCGTGCGGTTCACGGCCTCAATGAGGCCGGCGTTGAGGTCGTCGAGCCGGGCTTCCGTCGCGCGGTCGCCGTCCCCGCCGGCCGCCCCGAGCCGGACGGGGCGGTAGCGGAAGCAGACGGTCGAGAACGGGACGGGCGCGAGTCGCTCGAACTCCGGATCGGTATCGACCCAGGAAGCGAACTCGTGGGCCAGCCTGACGTGCTCCTCGATGCGGCGTCGCAGGCCTGCCAT
>DASXSA010000154.1:0-13328 GCA_036506235.1 Candidatus Limnocylindrales bacterium
CAGAGAAATTCGCCTCACCGTCACCCCCGACAGCGTCCCCCGGACCCGTCCGGCTACCCTCGCGTCCGCCTCCGTCACCGCGACGGCGAGCCCCGCGGCGAGGGGCGGCCCGGGCGACCTGCCTGCCCCGTCGGGTCAACGCCCGGCGCGAACCCAAGACGGTTCGCGACGGCTCCTGAGTCGAACACCCGTTCTCTCGCGAGGCAAGCGTGGTGACGATTCCACGCCTGGCGAGGATCCGGTCCGACGGGAGGAAGCCGGCGGCCGACCGCGCCGCGGAATCCTCGGAGCCAGGAGCTGGATCGCCCCTGCGGCGGTTCCAGCGATGCAGCCCGCATTGGCGTCGCCCAGCACCCCGATGGTTGGCTTCTCCGTCGCGGGTGGCACGGACCCGCTCCTCGCGGCGCTGGCTACGGTCGGTGGAACGGCCGCAGTTGCACCAGTTGCGCTGGCCATGCGCACCACGCGGCCCAGTGGTGGCGTGGCGATGGTGACCAGCCTCGCGGCGGACTCGGGTAGTGCAGGGAGAGGCGTCGCAGGTACGCCCCATGCCGTCGGGAAGCCGGCGACATTGGATGGCGGCCCGTGTGGAGAGCAGCGCCGGCTCATGGAAGAACGCTGCGTGGTTGCGACCCGCCTGCGGGAGCAGGCGGAGACGGCCGCGAGCAACCTTCGCGAGGGACAGCGCGCCTATGACGACCACCTGACCAGGGCTGACCAGGCAGCCGCGACAGCGGATCCTCGGGCCCTGCGTTCAGCGAAGGAAGCGGCACAGGGCGCATTCCGAAGGGCGCGCGATCGGGCGGGCACCGCTGAAGACGTCGAAACGGCCGCCCGGACCTGGCTCCAGGAGATCAACCGGATCAACCAGTCCGCTCGCGAGGCCGCGGGCGTCCTCCAGCACGAACGTGAGGCGGCCAACTCCATGGTGGCGACCCTGGAGCGCCTGTCCCTCCTCGCGGACGCCGCTCGCATCAGCGCAGAGGCCGGCGACGCCGCATGCATCGCTGCGCGCGAGTCGCTGGCGGACTGCGAGGAAGCCGAGCAGGAACTGAAGCGCGGCCGGAAGATGCCACTCCAGCCATCACTGGCACCGGGCGAGCGCCGGCAGCCCGAGAGGCCTGGCGCCGCTGCGGCCAGAACACTCCCGTTCGGGCGTCCCAATGCTGCGACCGTCACCGAGGAGGAGGGCTCGGACGCCCTGATCGCCGCCAGCAGCGACACCGCCCAACCGGCGATTGCTCACCTGCTTGCCGGCGATCGCGTCGTGCTCAATGCGATGGTGCAGGAGCTGGCCGGAGAGGATCCCGCCGAGCGAAAACGCTGGCAGGCCGGTCTCACCGACCTCATCGACGGGATCATCGCGGGGGCGATCGAGACCTCAACGCTGGACTTCCCGACCGACCATTCGTTCTGGGGCGCCTTCAGCCGCGACCAGTGCCGCGACATCGCGCGAGCCATGGCCTCGCTCGGCTATCGGTATGACGGGCTGGGCGGGTTCGCCGACGACCGCGTGCCGAGCCAACGCGACCTCACGCTCGCGACCGGGTATGCAGGCCTCGATCCGATGCGTATCCGCCACTGGCCGTCGGAGGCCGAGATGCCCGAGCTGTTCCGCGAGGTCAGCGTCTCAGCGTTCGAGTACCTGCTGGGAGCCGCCGGCGGCCTGACGCTCGGCGAGCTAGTTTCCGTCCTCGGCCGGCGTGCCGACGCGCTGACCGACCTGTGGAATTCGTGGGGCCGCATCCGCCCGCTCCTGTTAGAGCCTGTGTAAACCTCGGGCCGATGGCGGCGGGGGCGTCCGCCTCGGACCTCGGCGCGCGAGCGGATATCGCCCGCTGAGGATGCCTACTCGGCGGTTTGGGGGCCCTCGTGCTCGGGGTCTTCGTCGATGACGACCAGGCGCAGGGCTTCGGCCGCGGCAACGCCCATCTTTCGGCCGTCTTCGGTCACCCACTCCCGGATGCGCTCCTCGAGTTTCTCCGGCTCGTGGATCTGGCTGACATGCGCGCGGAGCGCGTCGATCTTCCGGCCAAGGCTGGCCGACACATCGATCCAGCAATTGGGTCGCTCGGTCCAGAACAGGTACAGCCGCCGGACACGGTGCGCGGCCAGTCCCGAACGCGCCAGCCACGGAAACGCCATCGGGTTGCGGGCCGCCGGATAGACGGCGTCGACGGCAGCCATCCCAGCGGTCCGATGGTCAATGTGATTCACTCCTCCATCCGTCCAGAACACCATCTCCGGGTCGTGGGTGAGCACGGCGTCCGGCCGGAACGTTCGGATCTCACGGACCAGCTGCTCGCGCAGGGGCAGCTCATTGGCAAGAGCGCCGT
The DNA here is from genome assembly GCA_036506235.1 of Candidatus Limnocylindrales bacterium. Lineage (GTDB taxonomy): Bacteria > Chloroflexota > Limnocylindria > Limnocylindrales > CSP1-4 > CF-16. The sequence continues at coordinate 2,337 of DASXSA010000154.1, forward strand.
CCGGCTGATGGAGGAACGTGACCCCCTCGTAGCCGACGATCTCGGCCGCCCGGCGCTGTTCGTCCTCTCGTACCACCGCGAGCGCGAGCGGATCGGCCTCCGGATCCTCCCCGCCCGCATCGCCGCTTGTGCAGCACACGAGCCAGCCTGATGATCCCGCGTCGATCCAGCGGGCCGCCGTGGCCGCCGGTCCGAAATCGGCATCGTCGGGGTGGGCGACGATGACCATGAACCGCTCCGGAAGCCACTCGTGATGCGCGATCTTGGCCGCCGCCGCGTCGCCGGCGGTCTCCACCGGTGCGGACGCGTCCGTCGCCGTCCCGCCCTCGCTCACCGGGGACGTCCCTGCGCCGGGACCGGAACGTCTCGGTTGCTCAGGTCTGGTATGCGGACCGCGCCGCCTCGAGCGTCGCAAGGACGTCGGCGGCGTGGCCGTCCGCCTTGACCTTCGGCCAGACGTGCGCGATCCGGCCGCTGGGATCGACGAGGAAGCTGGAACGCTGGATGCCCATGTACTCGCGGCCGTAGTTGTTCTTCAGCCGCCAGGCCCCGTACCGCGTAGAGACGGAGTGATCCTCGTCGGACAGGAGCGTGAACGGGAGGTTGAACTTCGAGCGGAACGCCGAGTGACTGGCGGCGCCGTCCGGGCTGATCCCCCACACTTCCGCACCCCGGTCCTTGATCTCTTCATGGGCGTCACGGAACTGGCAGGCCTCGGTCGTGCAGCCGGGCGTGTCGTCCTCGGGATAGAAGTAGAGGACCACCCACCGCCCGCGCTCGTCGGCTAGTCGATGGATCGTTCCGCGCTCGTCCGGCAGCGCCACGTCCGGCGCCTGATCGCCGGCCGCGGGAACCGGAGGTTGGGCGACCTCGGCAGAACGTTCGGCCATGTTCAGAGCGTAGCAGGGGACTCGATGACGAGCAGGCGCCCGCGCTCGAGCCTGATCGATGCGACCGGATTTGACCGCACATTCGACAGCCCGCGCACGCGGCCGACGAGGAGCGGTTCGCCGCGCAGCGGGTAGGCGAGACCGGCGGTCGAGATTCCGTCGGCTCCTTCCCCGAACGGCAGCAGCGAGACGAGATCTCCGACGCGGCCGGCCAACTCCAGCGTCGTTGCCGCGCCATCGGCTCGCATCAGACGTACCCGGGTGCGTTCGTCGAGCATGCGGACGTCGAGCCCTCCAAGCTCGGGCATCGCGAGCAGCGCGATGTTGGCGAGCGTGTGATCGAGGCGCGGGCCCCCGAACGCGCCAAGGACCGTGATCCGCGAAGGCGTTCGGTCGAGGCACGCGAGGATCCCAAGCTCGGTATCCGACTCGTCCTTCTCGGCCGGCGACAGCCGGATCTCGATCCCCGACTCGCGGACCCGGGCAATCCCGCTATCCCCCAGCGAATCGCCATCGCCCACGACGAGGTCGACGCGCAGCCCGAGGGCCTCGGCTCCGATCGCGCCGGCATCTGCGGCCACGACGAACCCGAGATCGTCGGACCAGCCCGGCCACATCGCGTCGAGGGCCGCGCGGTCCGGCGTTTCGCCGTCGCCCACGACGGCGCAATGCGGCACTCAGGCGGCCGTGCTGCCGGCGAGCAGCCCGTCGACCCATTCGGGGACGGACGCGGCCACCTCCAGTGCGCCCGCCGCCCGTAGCGCGTCCGGGTCGCCGAGCGAAGAGGCCACTCCGACTGCCCCGGCACCCACGGTCCGAGCCATTCTCATGTCGTCCGGCGCGTCGCCGACGTAGGTTGCCTCGTCCGGTCGGTCTCCCAGGCCAAGCTGGCCCAGTGCGTGGCGGAGCGGTCGTGGATCCGGCTTGTGGACCGGCAGGTCGTCGCCGAACACGCGGACGCGGAGCAGGTCCGCGAGTCCCAGGCGATCGATCTGCGCGCTGACGACCGCGCGGTCACCTGCGGTCACGAGCCCGAGCGCGAATCCCGCCCGCGCGAGCCGGCGCAGTGCGCGATCGACGCCGGCAAACAGGATTGCCCCGGCGCCCTGGTCGTAGGTGGTCATCCACAGCTCGTTGGCCTCGTCCAGGCGCTCCGCGTCGATGCCCAGGCGGCGGTACATCTCGCGCCAGTCGGGCGTGTAGTGGAGTCGGTAAAGGTCCACGTCGAATGGGACGCCGAACGCGCGCATCACGGCGGCATTGGCCTCGTACAGCGAGTCGAGCGTGTCGACGAGGGTGCCGTCCCAGTCGAACAGGATGGCCTTCACCGGGCGATCGTACCCCCGGGCCCGCTCGGCGGGTCATTCCGCGGACGGCCCTGACCCAGTCCCGCGGCCGCCGGAACTGTCGAGGCCCGATGCTAGACTCCGGCCGTGCCTGCCCTTTCCGAGCACCCTGCGATCGATCGCGTTCGCGCGGCTGCGGCTCGCAAGGGGGTCGAGCTCGACATCCACGTCTTCGACGCGTCGACCCACACGGCCGAGGACGCCGCCTCGGCGGTCGGGGCGCAGCTGGGTCAGATCGTGAAATCGCTGGTCTTCGTTCGATCCGGAACGAGCGGGCTGGAGCCGATCATCTGCCTCGTTTCGGGCCCCAACCGGGTCGATGTCGCGCTCCTGGCGGCCGTGCTGGGCGAGCCGGACGTTCGTCGCGCGACCGCCCGCGAGGCGCACGAGTTGACCGGCTATAGCATCGGCGGCATTCCGCCGTTCGGGCACCCGTCGTCGGTGCGCGTCGTCATGGACCCGGATCTGGGACGCTTCGAAGTCGTCTGGGCTGCCGCTGGAACCGCAACGGCCGTTTTCCCTGTGCCGCCAGCGACGCTGCGCCTGTTGGCAAATGCGACCGTCGCTCCCATCACTGCGGACCTGGCTCCAGACTCGCCGGCCGCGCGTGACGTCCAGGCAGGCCGCCACGAGCGCAGAGGCGTCGATCCGACGGTCAGGCAGAGCGCAGGCGCCTGACGGAAGGCGCCAGACGCACCCCATGCCGGCGCGCGCCGGAGGGACGATGACCGGCCAGGCGCACGACGCCGTCGTTCAATATCCGGGCGGGCTTCGCGTCCGTTTCCGATGGGCCGGCAGCGGCCAGGAGGGGAGCGTGTTTGCCCTCTCCGAGGTCGGTGGGAACCTGACCGACCTCGGCGAGATCGTCTCTGCGGCGCCCGCCGGCCTATGCCGTGCCGAGGTGCGGGTCGAGACGCCCGCCGGTGCCTGGACCGTACGCCTCGCGTCACCGATCTTCGACGAGCCGGCCGCCCTGGCATGGGACACACCCGGACTCCTCGTCGTTACCTACGGGTTCGTGACGTACGGGTTCGAGAGCCGTACCGGCCAGGTGCGCTGGCACCATCGCTCCGGCAGCCCCATCGTTGCCCTGCTCGGGTCCGCGCGGCTGGACCACGTCATCGTCCAGGCCGAGATCGAGACGTTTGCGATCGACGCCGCGGGCGAGGTCGTCTGGCGGGTCGCGCACTCCGATGTCGTTGCGGAGGCCGGCCTCGTCGGCGGGCAGCTCGCGCTGACCAGTTACGGGGGGCAGGTCATCGCTCTCGACGCGCGGAGTGGCCGACCAGCCGGCTGACGCCCTCGCACGAGGAGCGGGCGCGCTGGGGAGTGGCTGTGGACAAATCGGAGCCCTCGCGGAATCTCGTGGACAAGGGGCATTGACTCACCGAGACGGCGCCGATTAACGTTGTTCTCAGCCCGGAGGGGCCGAGCGAACGCTAACGGCGGAGATCACATCAACGCCCACGCTTCGTGGAGGTTCCTTCGGGCCCTTTCATGTCCTGGGCCCGGCACCGACGGACCGGCGGGCGCAGCGGACGCCCGGGCTATGATCGGTCGGTGATCCCTCCCATCCTGATCCTGGTCGGTGCCTGCTCGATCGCCGCGGGGATGCTGGTCCTCCGCTCCTTCGGGGCCGGCTATCGCGTCGGACGGCTCCTCTCCGCCACCCCGGAGGCCACGCTCGACCAGGCGCTCGAGCACGCGCGGAGCGGCCGTGACCGACGCGTGCGGGTGCGCGGCCGGATCGATGCGGCGGACGAGTTCGAGGACGAGTTTCATCGGCCGCTGGTGTGGCGGCGGCAGCTGCTTGCGATGCAGAGCGGCGGGGGGTGGCAGAACCTTGACGCACAAGTCGAGGCGGTCGATTTCGAGCTGCGCGAAGGACGTACGTCGATCGGCGTCGCGGTCGGCGATCTCGGCGACGGCGTGGTCGTGATCCCGCGCGAGTCGACGGGAACCGCCGCGGAGGTCCCGGACCGTGTACCTCCTGGAACGCCGCCGGACACCCCCGTCCGCCTGCGGATCGACCAGGTCTCGTCGGTCGAGCACGCGATCGCGGTCGGCGTGCCTCGCGTGAACGATGATGGCTCCATCCGGCTGGAGGCCGACGGCCGCCGGCCGCTCGTCCTGACGACCCTCGAGGTCCCCGAGGCCATGCGCATCCTGGCCGGGGGCGATCGCGTTCGCTCGTGGACGGCGTCCTCGCTCCTGGTGGGCGGGCTGCTCGTGGCCGCCCTCGGGCTCGCGTGGACTGTCGCTCTCAACCTCGGGAACGGCGTCCGCTGACGCAACCCGTGCGGGCCGTCGCGACAACCCTGCTTGCCCTTGCCTTGCTGCTGATCCCCGTGTCCCTCGGGTCGCTGGGCCTCGATCGCGCGCTGCCGGTCGGAGCCGCGACTGTCCTCGCGGCCTCGCCGTCGCCGAGCCCCGCCTCGGGTGACACGCGCAGCCCAGGTGAAGGACCGGGCCTCGTCGGGCGACCGGGCGAGGCGATCCTCGGGGTGCTCGTCCTGGCGCTCGTCTCTGCCGTGCTGACGCTCGCCTGGGTTCGCGTGACAGCCAACCGGTCGAACCGCTGATGCGCATGTCGGTCGTGCGATGACGCGCCGGCGTCCGTCAGGGGCCACCCTCCTGCTTCTGGGCGGACTCGTGGTGGCGCTGGTGGGCATCGCGAGTGTGGCGTGGGCATCGGGTTGGGCGCCGGCATTCACGGGCCTGGGATCGGCCGCCGTTCCATCGACCCCAGGGGGCGCGGGCGGCCCCAGCCCCTCCGCGGCGCTTGTACCTGCCTCGCCGCTGGCGTCGCCCAGCCCGCTCGCGCCGGGTCCCTCTCCGAGCGCGGCGTCGCCGAGTCCAGGCGTTCCATCGGCGCCAACCTCGGCTGCGGGCTTCCGCCCGAGCCAGACGGTCGTGCCCATGGGCTTCCCGCTCCGCGCAACGGCGACGTACCGCTACGGCGATGGGTTCCGGGCCCCGCGCGTCGGTCGCCCGTACTGGTACAACCAGATCCGCGGGGTGACCAGCGGCGGTCGACTGCTGCGGGCGCACGACGGCCAGGACCTCCAGGTCAAGGTCGGAACACCGGTCCTGGCGACCTTTGACGGCGTGATCGTCGATCCAGCCACGATCTGGCGGCCCTGGCAGCCCGCCATCTACGGCACGGTCGCGGTCGTGCAGAGCAGCGAGCCGACCAGCCTGGGGTACCGCTCGATCTCCGCACATCTCTCACGACTGGCGGTTGCGATCGGGGACGTCGTCCAGCGCGGCCGGGTGATCGGCTGGACGGGCCGGACCGGAAATGCCGCGGGCACGGTGCCGCACCTGCATTTCGAGCTGCGCGCCCCGTTCATGATCCTGTTCCACTACGCGGGCATCGCCCGCCGCCTCGACGTCTTCGACCCACGGCCTTCGCTGCTCGCCGCCGACCCGAATCGCTGAGGCGCCCCCGCCCCGGCAATCTCAACGCTCGCGGCAGCATCCCCCACGTCGTATGGCTGCCGCCGAATGGCCGGCCGGGACTTTCGTCCTATTGGAAAGAAGTGTGAGCTTGCCTAGGCTCGCGGCTGTCGACCTCACATTTCCTCCAGCATGTTGTGACCACCGTTCTGCCGATCCGCCCCATCGACGCGACGCTTTCGGTGACGAAGGCGGCTCGCTTGCTGGGCGTACACCCGAACACGATTCGCGCCTGGAGCGATCAGGGCCGCCTGCGCTACTACCGGATCAATCCACGGGGCGACCGGCGCTATCGCCTCGGTGATCTGCAGCGTTTCCTCGAAGTGGCAGCGAGCGGGGCGCAGTCTGCGGAACCACCCGCGCTCGTCGCCCTTCCCGCCGGCTCGGCGGCAACCCTCCAGAGCGGCAGGGCGCAACGCGGCAAGATCGCCGACTTCCAGGCAGCGGCGAGGCGGCGCGGCACCTCTGGCCGCACCACGGCAACCGGAGGGTCGCTCGAGGGGCCCGGCGACCTCCTCGAGGATGAGCGGCATCGCCTCGACCTGCGGATCCTCGCCCAACTCGCCGACGCGGCCACCCACCAGCGGGACCTGGATGCAGCCCTCGAGTTCGCCGCGGGGCTTCTGCGCGAGGCGTATGGCTACGCACTCATCGCGGTGCTCGAAGTCCGTGATGAGCTCGTCGTTCCGCGCGCGGTGTCGTCGATCAGCCCCAACATGCGCCTGTCGGACCTGCCGGCGACGTATGGCATCGTCGGGCTGGCGCTGAACGAACGCGTCGGGATCCGGTCCGATGCGCTGCCCGGGATCCTGCGGATGCCGGCGATCGTGTCCGGCGGGGGCGCCGAGCTTGCGGTGCCGATCGAAGGCGACGGCAGTCCCTGGGGAGTGCTTTTCGCCGTGGCCGAACGCCCGGCGAGCCTCACCGCGCATGACCTCGAGCTGCTGAGCGTGGCCGCGCGTCAGCTGGCAGGCCTGGTAGAGCGATCGCGACTGCTCGACGAGACCAGCCAGCAGCTGCACCGCCTCGAGGCACTCCGGCGCGTGGCCGAGGACATCGGCAGCAAGCTCGATCTCGACGAGATCCTGAGCGGGCTCGTCGACCACGCCATGGTCCTGTTCGGCGCGGACCGAGCCGCGGTCTTCCTGCGACAACCCGATGGACAGGTCACCGCCGGTGTCGTGCGCGGCCTGTCGCCCGAGTTCCTTGCGGCGGTGAGGGACTTTCCCACCCCCTCCCTGCCCGCGATCGCGGTCGCGACCCGCCGTCCGCTGTACGCCACGAACTACCGCGACGACCCGCGTGGCTCCGCCCTTCGCGCGGCGGTCGTGCAGGAGGGATTCGACACGATCTGCACCGCCCCCTTGTTCGACGGCGGTGACCTCCTCGGCCTGCTGAACATCTATCACGACCGGCCGCACGCGTGGACCGACGACGAGCTCGACACGCTGAGCGCCCTCGCAACACAGGCGGGCGTCGCGATCAAGACGGCCCAGAACTACGCGCAGATGGCGACCTGGGCCGCCCAGCTCCAGTCGATCCAGAAGCTCGGCGCGCGGCTCAACCGGCTGACCAGCGTGCGCGACATCGGTCTCGCGATCGCCTCCGAGCTACGGGAGCTGATCGACAACCACAACGTCCGCGTGTACCGGCTGTCCGACGACGACCTCGTTCCAGTCGCCATGCAGGGCCAGGTCGGGGAATACATCGACGAGACGCCGGAACAGCTGCACGTCAAGCTCGGCCAGGGCATCACGGGTTGGGTCGCCCAGCACAAGATCGCGCAGAACCTGCCCGATGCCGCCAACGATCCGCGCGCGCGCACGATCCCCGGCACGGAGGAGGACCTGGCCGAATCGATGCTGCTCGCGCCCATGCTGTTCGAGGACCAGGTTCTGGGTGTGCTGGTGCTCTCGAAGCTCGGCCTCAACCAGTTCACCGACGACGACCTTCGCCTGCTCACGATCTACGCGAGCTTCGCAGCCCAGGCGATGGCCAACGCCGACGCGACCGAGCGCCTGAGGCAGAAGTCCGCCGCACTCGAGCGGCAGCTCCGCGGCCAGTCGGAGCTGCTGGAGGTCACCGAGTCGATCCTCGCCACGCTGGAGCCGCGGGCCGTCCTCGGGCTGATCACGGAGCGCCTCGGCGAGCTGGTCCGCTACGACAACATCGCGATCGAGGTCGTCGATCGGAGCGGCATCCTCCAACCGCAGATGGCCCGCGGTCTCCACGCGACGGAGTACCTGCAGCCATGGGAACCGGGTGAGACCGGGCTCGCGACGTGGGTGGTCGAGCACAACGAGCCGCAGCTCGTCGTCGACCAGCTTTCCGATCCGAGGGTCAACCAGTTCCGTGGCTCCGCGCCGGAGGACGGAAGCCTGATCTGCGTTCCGCTACGCGGCCGTGACGGCGCGACAGGCGTGTTGACGCTGGAGCGGTTCGGTGTCGACAACCGCTTCGACGAGGCCGAGTTCGAGCTGGTCAAGCTGTTCGCGGCGCAGGTGTCGATCGCCCTGCAGAACGCGGAGGCACACAACGCGGTCGAGATTCGCGCCCGGACCGACGACCTGACCGGCCTCCTGAACCACGGCACCTTCGAGAAGTGGCTGGAACGCAGCGTGGCTTCGCACGAGACGTTCAGCCTGATCATGCTCGACCTGGACGACTTCAAGGCCGCGAACGACGCCCTCGGTCACCAGGCAGGCGACCGCCTCCTGTCCCAGATCGCCTCGGCGATCGTGGCGGTGGCACGCGACTCCGATCAGGCCTTCCGCTACGGCGGCGACGAGTTCGCGCTCATCCTCGCGGGCACCGACGCGCCGGGCGCACTGCAGGTGGCCGAGCGGGTTCGAGCCGCGATCCACGAGGTCGGCAGGCCCGGCTCGAGGTGGGCGAGCGACGGGCTGCGGGTGACTGCGTCATTCGGGCTGGCAACCTGCCCAACGGACGGCCAGGGCGCGGCGCAGGTGCTGCTGGCCGCCGACCGCGCCTGTTTCGTGGCAAAGCGGACGGGGCGGGATCGCATCGCGACGGCCGCGGAAGGCCTGGCACTCGCCGCGGAGTTCTCGCTCCAGGAGCCCACGCCCGTCGATCCGCCGAGCGTTCAACTCGGCTGACGACCGCCAGCGCACTTCGTCACCGACGGCCGGATCAACCCGTCCAAGGCGTCCGATGACGGACCGCGTCCTCCGCCGCGTCGCGCTGCTCTGGCTGGGCCTTGCCCTCTGCCTATCGGCCTGCTCCGCCGCCACCGCGTCGCCCGCCGGCCCGCTGACCGGTGCGACCTCGAGCCCATCGCCGAGCGGCGGCCTTCCGAGCTTCATTCCGCTCAGCCCGGCGGCCTCGCCAGCGTTCATGGCCTACGTCGTGAAGACGGGCGACTCGCTCGAAGGGATCGCACGCCGCTTCTCGACGACCGGCCGGAGCATTGCCTACTGGAACCGGACGACGTACCCGAGCCTCGATCCGGAGTCACCGAAGTACGAGCCGAACCGCATCGAGATCGGCTGGACGCTGCGGCTGCTCCCTGGACAGACGGTCGACCCTCCCGACCTGCCCGATCCGGGCGCGGCGCCCTCGTCCCTGCCGAGCCCATCGCCAGCCGCCAGTCCACGCGCGAGCCCGGGTGCAAGCGTTCGGCCATCGGCTTCGCCCGGGAGTTCGCCGACCGGGGCCAGCCTCCTGCGCAGCCACGGCCCCAGGTCCTCGGGGCAGGTGGCGCTGACGTTCGACATGGGTGGCCGGCTCGATCCCGCCGTCGACATCATGAACTGGCTGGTCGCCAACCAGGTCAAGGCGACGATCTTCCCGACCGGGCAGATGAGCTCGACGCCGATCGGGAAGCAGGTCCTCGCGCTGGTCAAAGCGCACCCCGACTTCTTCGCGCTCGGCAACCACACCTTCGACCATCCCGACCTGACCGGCCTGACTGCCGCGCAGATCCGGAGCGAGCTGACGCGCGCGGAGGCGATCATCGCGCCACTCGCCGGCCGGACGACGAAGCCGTTCTTCAGGCCACCGTACGGGGCGCAGAACAGTTCGGTCCTGGCCGCTGCGGGCGCGGCGGGCTGGCGGTACACCGTCATGTGGGACGTCGACACGATCGACTGGCGACCGATCTCCGACGGGGGTCCGACGGCGGACGACATTGTCGCCAAGGTCGTCTCCAGGGCAGACGGCGGCTCGATCGTGCTCATGCACCTGGGTGGCTACAACACCCTGGCGGCCTTGCCCGGGGTCCTGCACGGCATCACGGAGATGGGACTCGAGCCGGTCAGGCTCGATGCGTGGTTCCCGGGGAGCTGACCCAGGATAGGACCGTCCGCGCGCTCGCCTATCCTTGATCCGATGGATCGTTCCGAGGTCGCCGGTATCCCACGGATCGTCGTGACCGTTGCGAACCCGGCGGCAAGCGCGGATCCCGAGCGAGCTCAGCAGAAGAATCGGCTCTATGCCGACGCCCTTCGGCGGCACGGCGGCGAACCAGTCCTCATCGATTCCGCGACGCCTGCCTCTGCCCGTGGCGAGGCGTTCGAGGACATGGACGGCCTGCTGCTCAGTGGCGGTGCCGACGTCGACCCGGCTCGGTACGGCCAGGAGATTGCCGGTTCGGAGGCCACCGAACCCGCACGCGACCAGCTCGAGGAAGCCGCCTGGTCGGTCGCGCGGCGACGCGCTCTGCCGGTCCTGGGGATCTGCCGAGGCATGCAGGCGATCAACGTGTTCAGCGGCGGTTCCCTGATCCAGGACCTGCCGGGGCACATCGGCCGAACGTTCGGCAGCGGCGCTCCTGCCACGCACCCGCTGCGCCTGGTGCCGGGCACCCGGCTCGCGCGGATCCTGTCGCCGACGAACGTGCGGGGCGGCGTGCTGACCGTGAACAGCTACCACCATCAGGCGGTTCGACCTGCGGATTTGGCGCCGGGCCTCGTCGCCAGCGGTTACGCGCCGAGTTCGGCCGGCCAGCTTGTGGAAGGGCTCGAGTCGACCGACGGTCCGATGATCATCGGCGTGCAATGCCATCCCGAGCGGCGCGACTCGACGCCCGCCGCGTTCGAGCGGCTCTTCAGCGTCTTTGTCGACGCCTGCCGGGGCGCAGCCGGCTCGGAGGTTCGACGCCACCCGTCCGGCCGGTCCGCCGGCTGACCGACATCGCGCCCGGCGAGGTCAGGTCGGGCGGCGGATGGTAATCGCCTGGTCCTCCGTCAGCTCGAGACGCGCCGCCAGGTCGCCCTGGTTGTCGGCGAGACAGAGCCGGCCGTAGCTGTCCTCGTACAGCAGTGGCTGCCCGACCGGCA
>DASXSA010000155.1:0-5223 GCA_036506235.1 Candidatus Limnocylindrales bacterium
TAGAGCTGCGTCTCGAACTCCTTGACGCGCGGCGTCGGAATGTCGTCGAGCTTCCCGCTCGTGGCGGCGTACAGGATCCCGACCTGCTTCTCGACCGGCAACGGCTGGTACTGCGGCTGCTTGACGATCTCGGAGAGCTTCTCGCCGCGGGTCAGCTGGTCGCGCGTGGCCTTGTCCAGGTCTGACGCGAACTGCGCGAAGGCGGCCAGCGCGCGATATTGCGCGAGGTCGAGCTTGAGCGGGCCGGCGACCTTCTTCATGGCCTTCGTCTGCGCTGCCGAACCCACCCGCGACACGGAGATGCCGATGTTCAACGCAGGCCGCTGGCCGGCGTTGAACAGGTCCGTCTCCAGGAAGATCTGACCGTCGGTGATCGAGATCACGTTCGTCGGGATGTAGGCGGATACGTCGTTCGCCTGCGTCTCGATGATCGGCAGGGCGGTCAGCGATCCGCCGCCGTTCTCCTCGTTGAGCCGGGCCGCACGCTCGAGCAGGCGGCTGTGAAGGTAGAAGACGTCACCTGGGTACGCCTCACGGCCGGGTGGCCGCCGGAGCAGGAGTGCCATCTCGCGATAGGCCCAGGCGTGCTTGGAGAGGTCGTCGTACACGCACAACGCGTCCTTGACCTGCTCGCCCGCAAGCTCGACGCCCTTCTCCATGACCTCCTCGCCCATGGCGACCCCGGCGTAGGGCGCGAGGTACTGCAGCGGGGCGGGGTCCTCGGCGCCGGCAACCACCACGATCGTGTGGTCCATCGCGCCGTACTTCTCGAAGGTCGCGACGGTCTGGGCGACCGTGGACAGCTTCTGGCCGATCGCCACGTAGATGCAGACGAGGCCCTTGCCTTTCTGGTTGATGATCGTGTCGACGGCGATCGCACTCTTGCCCGTCTGGCGGTCGCCGATGATCAGCTCACGCTGGCCGCGCCCGATCGGGATGAGCGCGTCGATCGCCTTGATGCCGGTCTGGACCGGGGTGTCGACGGACTTGCGGACGATGACGCCCGGCGCGATCCGCTCGACCGGACGGGTCTTCTTTGTCTCGATGGCACCCTTGTCGTCCAGCGGCTGCCCGAGTGGGTCGACGACACGCCCGAGAAGCGCCTGACCCACGGGCACCTCGACGACGCGTCCGGTCGTCTTGACCGTGTCGCCTTCCTTGATCGCCTGGGCGTCGCCCAGGATCACGACGCCGACCGTCTCCTCCTCGAGGTTGAGGGCCATGCCCATCACGCCGCCCGGGAACTCGACCAGCTCGGAGGCCAACGCCGCGTCAAGGCCATAGACCTGCGCGATGCCATCGCCCACCTCGACCACGATGCCGACGTTCCGGCTCTCCGGTGTCTCGTCGAACCGTTCGATCGAGTCCTTGATGATGCTGATGATTTCGTCGGACTTGATGGCCATGGGCTTCCTTTGCGGTGACCTGATCGGGTTTTGGCCTAGCGGCTCACTGCCAGCAGTCGCTCGCGCAGTCGTTCGAAGCGGCCCCGGACGCTGCCATCGATCAGCCGGTCACCGACCTGGACGGTCAGTCCGCCGATCAGCGCCGGGTCGACTCGCGGGGTCATCGAGACCGACGTCGACATCATCTCCTCCACGCGGCGGCTCACCGCCTTGAGATGCTCCGAGGACAGCGGCCTTGCGCTGGTGACGGTCGCCGCGACAACGCCGCGACGCGCGTCGAGCAGGCGGTGGTATTCGTCCGCGATGGCCGGGAGCAACTCGAGGCGGGCGCGGTGGGAAAGCAGCCGAATGAGGTTGAACGCCGGCCGGCTGATCGCGTCTCCCAGCAGCCGCTCGAGGAGCTCCTGGCGTTCCGCGAAGGGGACCGATGGGTTGTCGATGACCCGCGCAACTCGCTCGTCCGCGGTGGCTTCGGTCGCCTTGCGCAGGTCGTCCGCCCAGCGGTCGTAGCTGTCGTCACCCCCGGCGAGCTCGAAGGCCGCCTCGGCATAGCGACGGGCCGCGATCGTCGGTCGTGCGACCATCAGGCTTTCGGCTCCGTGGTCGCCGTCTCCCGCAGGAAGTCGTCGACGAGGCGGCGGTGCCGCTCGTCGGTCATCGACTCGCCGACGACCTTGCTGGCCGCCTCGAGCGCGAGGTTGGCGACCTCCTGGCGCAGGTCGGCGATGGCGCGCTGCTTCTCGGCCTCGATGTCCTCTTCGGCCTGCTGGCGCATCCGCTCCAGCTCGCTGCGAGTTGCCGCAATGTCAGCGTCGCGCGTCTCCTGGGCAACCTTCTGCGAGCGGTCGAGGATCTCCTTGGCCTCGCGGCGGGCTTCCGCCAGCGCCGCCAGGCGCTCAGCCTCGGCGCTCTCGCGATCCAGCCGCGCCTGCTCCGCGTCGCGCAGGCCCTGCTCGATCCGCGCCCTGCGCTCGGAGAGCATTCGCGTGACCGTCCGCCCGAACAGGGCGTACAGGAGCACCGCGAACACCAGGAAGTTGAGTGAGGACACGATCACCCAGAACAGATTGATCTGGAGACCTGCGCCCGTTTCCTCCTGGTTCAGCGCGACCGCGGCGGTCCGGACGACCTCCGCAGCCACGGCGACGACATCCACCGGCGGGAGACTCCGTTCGGCCTACTTGAGGACGAGCGCGAGGATCGCGACAACGATCGCGAGCACGCCGAGTCCTTCGGCGAACGCCGCGCCGAGGATGAACTGCGCGCGGATCGCCGGCGTGGCATCCGGGTTTCGACCGATCGCGGTCGCGGCCAGACCGGTCAGGATGCCGATGCCGATGCCGGGGCCAAGGACCCCGAGGGCCGCGAGACCAGCGCCGATTGGTTCCATGTGATCCTCTTTCCTCCTGGCCACCGGTCTGTGCCGGTGCTCCTCGACGATGTTGGTTGATGGTGGTTTCGGACGTCAGTGGGCGGGTTGCGCTCCCGACAGGGGCGGTCCGAGATTACCTTCGGGCAGGTTCGCGTATTCGGGAGCCGCGTGCTCCTCCTCGTGGCTCTCCACGGCGATGATCGTGTACATCAGCATCAGCGTCGAGAAGATCAGCGCCTGGACGAAGTTGAGCAGGCCCTCAAGGAGCAACAGGGCCGCGGGAATGAGCGCGATCGTGAGCGCCGTGATAACTCCCAGCGCGACCTCACCGCCGAAGATGTTGCCGAAAAGACGCATCGCCAGCGTGACGGGCTTGATGAACTCGAGCAGGAACTCGATCAGCCCCACGTAGAGGGCGATGAGGCCGGCGCCAATCCCCTGGCGGAAGGTGCCCAGGGGGAAGAACTTGCCAAGGTATGGGCGAACCCCGAGTGCCCGGAAGCCCTGGAACTGGAAGTAGAAGAACACGACGAGCGCGAGCCCGATCGTCACGTTCACGTCGCTGGTAGGCGCACGCAGCACCTCGATCTTGTTGAAAATCGGCAGCAGGCCGCTCCAGTTCGAGAACAGAATGAACAGGAAGAACGCTGCGAAGAGCGGGATGTGCCTCCGGGCACCCTCGCCACCGAGAGACACCGCCCAGTTCTCGAGGCTCTCCCAGCCGAGCTCGACCGCGTTCTGGACTGGATGTGGGACGACTGTCATGCCCCGCCGCGCGATCAGCGCAAGGATGAGCAGGAACGCGATGATCAGCCACGAGCTCACGATCGTGTTCGTCACGCTCGGGTCGAACGACACGATGGTCGTCGGCGGAGCCTTGCCGGGGGGCCACACGATATGCGGGGTAAGCGACTCGAGGTTGGCCTGGATGAGGTCGCCGATGCTGCTGACGCCGTGGCCCGGCTCGCCCTTCGGATATGGCGGCACGAGCACGAACGCCAGGATGTCGACCACGATGACGGCGGGGATGAGGATCGTGATGACCTGCCTGACCGATGGCCAGGCCCGGCCCGCGGACGCGTCCGGTTCAGGCGTCGCGTTGTCCTCCGGAGCCGGCTCCGGTTGGGCACCGGCGCTCCGCTGCTCGTCGACCGACACGCTCGCTCCCGTCGATTCGGGCCCCTGGGCGGCGCCCGGCTGAAAGATCAGTCGAACCTGGCCAGGAACCGCGCGATCACCCGGTAGGCGTAGAGGCCGCCGCTCCCGGCGCCAGCAAGGAACCCGACGAGGACGAAGATGGGGTTGGTCCCGAGCTGGTCATCGATCCAGTGCCCGGCAAGGGCGCCCGCCAGGGTCGTGACCAGGAGAACGAAACCGATCTCCGAGAAGAGGGCGAAGTAGGCTCCCAACTCGATTTCGGCTCGTCTACGGCCGACCCAGCAAGGCCCGCGGAGTATAGCAGGTGCCACCCTCCGGCCCGCCCGGCGCCACGGTCAGGGAGTCGGCGTCGGGATCGGGCTCGCGGGTTCGCTGGGGAGGGGCGAGGCCGGTGGCGGAGTGGGCGTCGGGGTGGGATTCGGCGAGGGGGTTGGCTTGTGCGTCGGCTTGGGCGTCGCCGTCGGCCTGGGGGTCGGTCGCGGTGTCGACGCCGGACGCTGCGACGAGGCGGCGGCCGGTGCCTGAGTCGCCCTGGGCGCAGGCGAAGGTGACGGCGAGGAGCCGGGCGTTCGGCTGGCCGGAGGCGAGGCTTTCGCCGAGGGCCCAGGACTGGCGGACGGTCCGCCGACGGCGAACGGAGATGCCAGGTTCGGCGTGCCGGTCGCAGTCGCGACCTGGCCCTGAGGCGCAAAGGCCGGCAGGACATTGAGGCCGATCAGCGCGATCGAGAGGACGGCGAGCAGGAGGATGGCGGCGTCGCGCCAGAGCTGGGTCCGAGGATTGCTCCGCGGTTCCTTGCCGGACGCTCGCCCACCGTAGGTCTTGGCGGATGCGCCGGTGACGACGAGTCGGCGCGGCGCGATCGGAGCCGTGCCCGGAGCGGCCGCTCCGGAGCGCGGCGCGGCGCGAGTCGCCGCGTCCGTCCCGCTGGACTGCCGGCGGACGAGCAGGACCATCACGACCGTGACGAGGGCCGCCAGCGTGAGCAGCCCCAGCAGCGTGACGAACAGGAGCTGCAGGGTATTCAACCCGAGGACCCTGGCGTATCGCCGGAGTGCCCGTTCGCGTAGGACTCGGCGGACAGGTCCTCGGCGACCGTGGTTTGGGTCAGGACGAGGAGGATCAAGCCGAAGATCACGACGATGCCCATGAAAGCGTACAGCTGGCCGGTGCCCGACAGCGCGAGCGACAGGACGCCCAGGCCGACGCAGATCGCATAGATCAGCAGGACGGCTTGTGTATGCCGCAGGCCGAGATCGAGCAGCCGGTGGTGGATGTGCCCACGGT
>DASXSA010000156.1:0-1762 GCA_036506235.1 Candidatus Limnocylindrales bacterium
CCGTCGGCGAGCGGGCCCAGCTCGGCCAGCTGCTCGCCTGCCCGACCCACGGTCGCGGCGCCATACGGCAGCAGGCGGATCGGTGAGCCGGCTTCGTCGAAAGCCGCACGCTCGCGCGCCAGGGCACCGGCCGAGTCGATCGGCGGATCGGTGTTCGCCATCAGGCACACGGTGGTGAACCCGCCGTGCGCCGCAGCCGCCGCCCCGCTGGCAACCGTCTCCGCGGCCTCGTTCCCGGGCTCGCGGAAATGTGCGTGGAGGTCGATGAATCCGGGGGCGACGATCACGCCACCGTCGTCGACGCCCGCCGCCTCATCGCCTTCCAGCCAGGTCACGGCTTCGAGGATCCCATCCGAGACGACGAGCTCGCCCGGACCTTCCCGGTCCGCAAAGGGATCGACGAGCCACGCCTTCGTGATCTGCAGGTCCGACACGATCCGGCCGCCGACCGGCGGAGCGAAGGTCATGGCCTCAAGGGATTGCGTGGGCTGCCCGCCATCGGGCGGTCAGCCGACGCCACCGGCGAGCAGCTGCAGGACAGCCATCCTGACCGCGACGCCGTTGGCGACCTGGTCGATGATCACGGAGTGCGGCCCGGCTGCGACGTCAGGCGCGATCTCGACGCCTTCGTTCATCGGCCCCGGATGCATGACGAGCACGTCCGGACGGGCGAGGGCCAGGCGATCGGCGGTCAGGCCGAACCGGTCGGCGTATTCCCACAGCGATGGAAGCAGTCCCGCGGCCATCCGCTCGCGCTGGATGCGAAGTGCCATCACGGCATCCGCATCGCGAAGCGCCGCGCGGAGGTCCGTCGTGACCGTGAAACGTGCTCCGCTCGCTCCCGCACGGGCCCACGTCTCGAACCCGCGCAGCAGGGTCGAAGGCCCGCACAGCCAGAGGTCGGCGCCGGCCGCGGTCAGCGTCCAGATGTTCGAGCGTGCCACCCGGGAGTGCAGGACGTCGCCGAGGATCACGACCTTCCGCCCGGTGAGATCGGACCCGAAGTGCTCTCGAAGGGTGTACAGGTCGAGGAGCGCCTGAGTGGGGTGCGCGTGGAGGCCGTCGCCGGCATTCAGCACGTGACCCGAGAAGTGGCGCGCGGCGAGGTAGGGCGCACCCGAGACGGCGTGGCGGATCACGAGAAGCCGCGTTCCCAGGGCTTCGAGCGTGCGGATCGTGTCGAGCAGCGATTCGCCCTTCGTCACCGACGACGCCCCCGTGGCGATGTTCACGACATTGGCGGACAGGTTCTTGCCGGCCACCTCGAAGCTCACCCGCGTGCGCGTCGACGCCTCGTAGAACAGAAGCGTGAGGTTCCAGCCGCGCAGGGCAGGAACCGTGGCGATCGGCCGCCGCAGCACCTCTTTCATTGCGTCCGTTGTGCGCATCACGAGGTCCAGGTCCGTCCGTGAGAGCACGTCGGTGTCGAGAAGGTGCCGGTGTCGCCAGGCGGGCGGTTCGGTCCCCCGCTCGACGCCCTTTTCCGTCACCTCGGTCGGCAGCTCGGGCTCGAGCTGGACGCTCATCCGACGAGCTCGGCGACCGGCGCCAGGCGCTCGATGTCGACGCCCTCGTCGTCGTCGATCTCGGACAGGCGAACCTTCACGATCTCCTCGCGGGACGTGGGCACGTTCTTGCCGACGTGGTCTGCGCGGATCGGGAGCTCACGGTGACCCCGATCGACGAGCACCGCGAGCCGGATCGCCTGCGGGCGACCGAAATCCACCAGGGCGTCCATGGCTGACCGGATCGTTCGGCCCGT
>DASXSA010000157.1:0-3458 GCA_036506235.1 Candidatus Limnocylindrales bacterium
CCTGCCGCCGCGCATATAACGCGAACCGGCGACGACGTCGGCGCCGTCACGCGCCAGCCTGTACATCGGGTCGATGTCCGCGGGGTCGTCCGAGCCGTCGCCCATCGTGATCAGGACGAATGGCGCCCGCGCCGCCCGCAGGCCCGACTTCATCGCGTTCAGCGCACCGCGCCCGAGGGTGTTCCGGTGCAGGCGCACCTCGGGCAGCTCGGACTGCAGCCGCCTCACGACGGGCACCGTCGTGTCCTCGTCGAAGTCGTGGACGACGAGGACCTCGAGGGGCCTGGTGCGGGTCTGGCCGACGACGCCGCGGAGCGTCGGGACGACGTTCTCGCCCTCGTTGTAGACGGGGATGACTACGCTGAGCGCCGGCGTCTCCGGGCTCGTCTCCAGGGGTCTAGATCCTGCCCGCCGAGATCTCGTCGCGGATCCATGGGATGACCTCGTCGAGCACGTCCTCCAGCGACGTCGTCGCCTCGAAGCCCAGGACCTCTCGCGCCTTGCGGACGTCGGGCACGCGCATCTGGACGTCGTGCTCATAGGGTGGGTCGGAGACGAGGTGGAGCGGGCGGTCGGGACCACGGACCTTGCGCCACACGATCTCCGCCAGCTCGCGGACGGTGGTGGAGCGCGCGGTCGAAAGGTTGAAGTCCTCGTTGAGCGCCTGCTCGGACTCCATCGCCAGGCGGATGCCGTGCGCCAGGTCGCCGCCGTAGGTGTAGTGGCGAACCTGGCTGCCGTCGCCCAGGATGTGCAGCGGGTCCTGGCCTTTCAGGACCTTCTGCACGAGGTCGGGGACGACGTGGCTCATCGCGAGCTTGACGTTGCCGCTGCGGATGTCGCGGTCGCGCAGCGCGCGGCGCTCGCCGATGCCGACGCAGTTGAACGGACGGACGATGGTGAAGGGCAGTCCGAACTGCTCGTGGGCGCCGCGGGCGAAATACTCCGTGGCGAGCTTCTGGAAGCCGTACGTAGAGCGTGGGGGAGGGCTGGTCAGCTGAGCCCCTTCCGGTGTCGGGAACACCAGGGCCGACTCGAAGACCATGCTGCTCGAGATGACGGTGATCTTCTCCAACCTGCCGTCGCGAAAGGCGCTCAGCGCGGCGTCGAAGGTGGACGAGGTGATGCGCTCGTTCTCCGCGAGCAGGTCGTAGGCGAATTCGTGGAAGTAGGAGATCCCGCCGATCATGGCCGCGCCGGCGACGATCTGGTCGCAGTCTCTGGCGAGCCGGCTCAAGACCTCGGCGTCCTTGGCGTCGCCTTCGACCAGCCGGTAGCGGGGATCGTCGTCGAAGGAGCGCTTGACCGGGCCGTACTTGCTGAAGTTGTCGACGCCGACCACCTCGTGGCCGGCCTGCAGCAGCTCCGCGACCAGGTACCCGCAGATGAAGCCGGACGCGCCGGTGACGAGGACTTTCAGAGTCTGATGGGCCCTGTGATTCCCCAGATGTCGACGACCTCGCGGCCGTCGAGCTCGAGGCCGCGGTAGGCGCGATGTGGCGCGCCGACCACGATCACCTCCGAGTCGCGGAGCACCGTGTCGAGCGGCTCGAAGGTGGGGTCGGGGATGAACGGATCGGTGCAGACCACGCGTGCTCCTTTGAACTGCGCCAGCCTGCGCAGCTTGTAGCTGAGGGACGCGCGGGGGTCGTCGGACTCGCCCTTGAAGGCCATGCCGAGGATGCCGACCGTGCGGCCCTGCAGAGGCCGGCGCGAGTTGAGGGTGTCGACGATGTAGCCCGGCAGGCCCTCGTTGACCTGCATCGCGGCCTGGCCCATGGGGAAGTGGTCCGGCGTGAACGCCGAGAGCTGCATCGTGTCCTTCAGCAGGCAGGGGCCCGCCGCGAACCCGGGACCCGGCAGGTCCTGGGCGCGGGGATAGTCCTGCCGGATCGCGTCGAGCACCCGGTTGTAGTCGAGGCCCGAGCGGTTGACGATCTGGAAGAACTGGTTGGCGATCGCGAACTTCATGTAGCGCCACGTGTTGGTCAGCAGCTTGGCAAGCTCCGACTCGAGCGGCGTGGTCCGGACGACCGAGACGCCCATCCGCTCGAACAGGTGCCTGGCCTTCTGGAACGCGTCGTCGGAGTTGACGCCGACGAGTTGCGGCAGCGTCCGCAGCTCTTCCAGCGCGTGACCCTCGGCGATCCGCTCCGGGCAGAAGGCGACGTCGGCCTCGATGCCGGCGGCGCGGAGCCGGCGTTCGACGGTCTCGGTGGTGCCGGGGAAGACGGTCGACCTGAGGACGACCAGCGAGCCGTCCTGGATGTGGGGCGTGAGCTCGTCGAGGACGCGCTCGAAGATGCGCACCGACGGGTTCATGAACTCGTCGATCGGCGTGCCGATGACCAGGATCACCGTCCGCGTCCGGCGGAGCATGGCCGGGTCGCGTGACAGCTCGAGCCGCCCGGTCGGCAAAAGCTTCGCGAGAAGCTCGTCGGCGCCCGCCTCTCGAAACGGCGCGCGTCCGGACCTCACCTGGTCGATCTTGGCCTGGTCGATGTCGTTGATGCCCACGGTGTAGCCGCAGTCGGCAAGGGAGAGGGCGAGCGGCAGCCCGACGTGGCCGCAGCCGCCGACGATCACCAGGTCTAGGTCATTCATGGCGGGCAAATTATGATTCCTGAGCTCATGAACTCACCCCGGAAGGGCGCGGGTCGCCCGTCCGTGCTGCTGGACATGAGGCCGCTGCAGGGTCCGGGTGGCGCGCGAGGGGTCGGCGCCTACGCGAGAGGCCTGCTCGGCGGGTTGATCCGCAACGGGTTCGACTCCCACCTGACCCTTCTGCTGGACGTCGCCTTTGACGAACCGCCGCTGCCCGCCGGACGCTACAGGCTCGCGGGATGTCGACGCCGCAGCCACGGCCAGCTCGCGGCCTATGAAGACGCGGTCGCGCTGACGGCGGACATTCGGCGCCTGGCGCCGGACGTCTACCACGCGATCGACCTCCATCTGCCCGGGCGGTGTCCCTGCCCGCTGGTGGTCACGCTGCACGACCTGATTCCGTGGGCGTGGGGCGGCCCGCGGATGCGCGGCGAGCGGCTGCGCCATCTCGCCGCGTTCCGCTTCCTGCGCCGGGCGGACGTGGTGATCGCCGTCTCCCGGGCGACGGCGGAGGACGCTTTCCGCCTCCACGTCGCGGCGCGACAGCGGGTCAAGGTGATTGCCGAGGCCGCGGACCCGGTCTTCGCCCCGCGAGAAGGCGCCGCCGGCCGCGTCCGGGAACGGTGGGGCGTCGAGGGGCCGTACCTCCTGTTCGTCGGCGCGCTGGACGCTCGCAAGGATCCGAGCTCGCTGCTCCAGGCGTGGGAAGTCGCCCGCGCCTCTATGCCGGAGCTCCAGCTCGTGATCGCGGGCGATCCCGGCCGCCAGGCCCCGGCGAGCATGCCGGGCGCCGTCGAGGTAGGTCGCGTGGACGACGAGGCCCTGGCGGACCTGTACTCCGCTGCGGCCTGCCT
>DASXSA010000158.1:0-1903 GCA_036506235.1 Candidatus Limnocylindrales bacterium
GCGACCGAGATCCTGACCGCCGGCTGGCCCACCCGCGGCCGCAGGCGACACGTCCTCGCCGCCGCCCTGCACCACGCGGTCGACTTCCACACCTGGCGCTCACTCACAGCAGACCGACGGCTCACCAGAACCGAGGCAATCGAACTCATCACCGCACTCGTCCAGACCGCAGTCACCCCACAACCTCGCCCTGCCGCCTGACCAGCGGACGGCGCTCAGCCGCCGGACAGTTCAGGTCAAGGGGTCGCACCGCGGAGTTGGCCCCGCCCCACGGGCGGTGCGATTCCTGCCTGACGACGCAGCACATCCGCGTTTCGTGACGCCAGCCGCACCGGTTTGCCGTCTGGTCCTGTGCCGTTGAACGACCAGACGCCGGTCACGAGGGCCAGGTCGCCGACCTCGAGGACTCGTGTCACCTGGAGGTCGAGCTTGCCATTCATCGAGATGAAGCCGGCCAGGGCTTCGCTGACGCCGGCCGGGCCGTGGGCGAGGCTGCCGGGTTGGGTCGCGAATGCCGCCTCGCTCTCGTAGAGCGACATCAGGGTGTCGAGATTCCCGCTGTTGATTCCGTCGACGATCGATTCGAGCACCTGCTCAGGCGTGGCTGTGGACATGACGTCCTCCTTTCGACGTGGGGGTGGGATCGCTACAGGCTTTCGGGGCCGCCGAGTTCGACGATCGGCAGCGGCTGGTACGCCTTCCCGGGCGTGCCGCCGATGATGAGGAGCTGCGCGCTCTCGGCGCCTGTCGTGACGTTGCGCGTCTCTGCGGCGCCGACTCGGGCGAAGTCACCGGGCTCGAGGACGTGCTCGGTAAACAGCAGTGAGTTACGGAATGCGGACACTACTTCCCCGCGAAGCGGCATAATGGCTTTGAGAGCGCCAGGATCTCAGGAGATTGAGATGTCGCGGGACAAGTCCCAGGATGAGGGGCGGCGTGACTCTCGGGCGTGGCTGGGTCCCCCCGGGCAGGGAGGAGAGCGGCTGGCCCGCCTCTTCGGGATCGATTCGCGGCAATCTGTGCGGCCCATCGTCGAACTTCGGCGTGCCTCCTTGGCGAGCGACCGCAACTACTGGCTGTCTCACTGCGAGCAGTTCACCGTGTATGCAGGGGGAGATCATTTCGGAGTCGTGGAGGGCATGCGGTTCGAATCGCGAATTGATCGGCCGGATCTCCTCGAGGTGCGCTGTGGGCGCCTCGGGCGGCAACTCGTCCTCATCCCAGTCGACCATGTCGAGCTCGTGGAGCCCGACCAGAACGTGATCGTCCTCCAGGCCTCCGATCGCGCCGCGGGGGTTCGCGAGCACCTGCGGTTGCGTCTCGACCAGCTCTTGACACCACTGCGCGCACTCCTTCACTAGCGCTGGCCACCCCTCCGGCCGCGGGTTCGGGACGCCGCCGAGCCCGTTTACCTCACGGTGTAGGGGTCGACATGCTCGGCAGCCGTCCGGTCGCGGCCCAGAAGTTTGCTCTAGGCGGCGGGTGGCGAACCGTCGTCCGTGGGCGGCGGGCCGATGTCTCGCCGGTCTTCCTTACCACTGACCGAATCCTTGAACTCGCGCATCCCCTTCCCGAGCGAACGCCCCATCTCCGGGAGGCGCTTCGGGCCGAACACGAGCAGCGCGACGATCAAGATGACGACCACCCCTGCGATGCCGATCTCGGGCATACCGTGAGACTAGACGATAGACCGCGCGGCAGACGCAACGCGAACCGAGTGCCCGTGATCACGGGCGTCCACCACTTTGCCTTGACCGTCTCTGACGTCGACCGGGCGGTCGCGTTTTACGGCGACTTCGGCCTCGAGGTGGTGGCCGACCGGGAGGTCGCAGGCGACCATGTCGAACAGATCACCGGCGTCCCCGGCGCAAAAGTGCGGATCTGCCACCTCAGCGGGCACGGC
>DASXSA010000159.1:0-13956 GCA_036506235.1 Candidatus Limnocylindrales bacterium
CGCCGAGCAGCAGCGGCTCGACAACGCGGCGATCGGTGCCCGCGCGGCCCTGGCGGACTACCAGGACTGGCTCAAGGCCAGCCTCGAGCGGGGCGTCGACGACTGGCCCCTTGGCCGCGAGACCTACGACCGGATGATCTCGCTGCGCGCGTTCGACGGCCTCGATGCGGACCAGATCCTCGAGATCGGACACCAGCAGCTGGCGGAGCAGAAAGCCGCACGACGAGCGGCGGCGCGCGAACTCGACGCTGATGCCGACGAAGCGGCAGTGATCGACCGCCTGAAGTCAGACCACCCGTCGACGTTCGAGGCGGCCCTCGATGGCTATCGCGACGCGATGTTCCGCGCGCGACAGCACCTCATCGACCACGACATCGCGACCGTCCCGCCAGATGAGCGCCTCGAGGTCATCCCGACGCCCGAGTACATGCGCAATGTCATCCCGTTCGCGGCATATTTCGACGCCGCGAAGTACGACCCCAGCCCGACGGGCATCTACATCGTGACGCCGGCCGTCGATCACGACCCCAACGCGATGCGCGAGCACAACTTCAGCTCGATCAGCAACACCAGCATTCACGAGGCCTATCCCGGCCACCACCTGCAGCTGTCCGTCGCCGGGCGACATCCATCGCTCTCGCGGCTGACGACGAACGCGCCCGAGTTCGTCGAGGGCTGGGGCATGTACTCCGAGCAGCTGATGCGGGAGCAGGGCTTCGACGACGCGCCGAACTTCCGCCTGAACATGCACACGGACGCGATCTGGCGGGCCTGCCGGATCATCCTGGACGTTCGCATGCACCGCGGCGAGGTCGGAGTCGACGAGGCGATCCGTTTCCTGGTCGAGCACACGAGCTTCGAGGAGCCGAACGCGCGGGCCGAGGTTCGCCGCTACACGTACACGCCGACCTACCAGCTGTCATACCTCCTCGGGAAGGTGCTGCTCCTGCAGCTCAGAGCCGACGAGCAGCGACGACTCGGAGAGCGCTTCTCGCTCCGCGAGTTCCACGACACGCTGCTGCGGAACGGCAGCCTGCCGATCAGCTTCCACCGTCGACTGATCCAGGCGGGCTCGACCGCGAGGTCGGCGGAGGTCGCAACGGGAGCGGCCGGCAGGGCAGCCGACTGAGCGGCCGGCGGGTGCAGGTCATCCCGGCCATCGATCTCGAGAAGGGCCGATCGCGCATCGTCTTCTGGCCGGGAGCGGCCTCCGGCGTCGGCTCGCCCACCGACCGGCCGGATCGGATCGCGGAGCATTTCGTCGGGGCCGGAGCGCGGATGATCCACCTCGTCGATTTCGAGGGGGCGCGCACCGGGCAGCCCGCCAATCTCGAAGCGGTTGCCCAGGTGGCGGCACGGGTGGCGATCCCGATCCAGCTCGCGGGCGGCCTCGAGGGGCCCGACAACATTCGCCTTGCATTTGCCGCCGGTGCGACTCGGGCGGTCCTTTCGATGAGCGTCGTGGACGATCCCGGGCTCCTGCGCGCCTGCCTGGAAGTCGCCGGCGACTGGCTGGCGGTCGGCCTCGATCCCCGCCCCGAGCGGTTCGCGGCCTTCCCCTGGCGGCGGGCCGGCGTACCGTCCCTGGACGAGCTGGTTCGCGAGCTGGTTGGCCTCGGCGTCCGCCGGTTCGTCCTGTCGCACGGCGGGTCGGCTCCAGACCTGGATCTCCTCCGCGGCCTGGTGGCTTCGGTTGACGCCGACGTGCTCGTCGCCGGTGGAGTCCGCGACATGGCCGGACTTGAAAGGCTCCAGGAAACGGGGGTGACCGGCGCGATCGTCGGCGAGCCGCTGTTGTCGGGCGCGCTCGATTTTCCGGCCGCGCTTCAGGCGGTCGCGTGAGGCTCGGGCTCCTGGCGAGCCGGCTTGCGACGGCCGTGGCAGTCCTGACGGTCGTCGGTGGATGCGTGTCCGGGGGCGGCACGTTGTCTCCGACGGCGCGGTCGACGCCCTCGCCCGCTGCCAGCTCCTCTGCCGCTGCCGGCGCGAGCCGCGGCAGCGGCTGTCCCACGAGCGCCCCGCCGGCGATGGCCGCTGGCGAGACCGCCACCGTGACGATCGACACTGCCAAAGGCCCCATCGTCATCAAGGTGGAGGGCAAGCTCGGTCCGCAGGCAGCCGGCAACTTCGTCGCCCTTGCGAAGTGCGGTTTCTACGACGGCGTCGTGTTCCATCGCCTGGCGCCCGGTTTCGTCATCCAGGGCGGCGACCCGCTTGGCAACGGGAGTGGCGGGCCGGGCTACGAGTTCAAGGATGATCCGGTCACCGTTCCCTACAAGAGAGGGACCGTGGCAATGGCCAACGCGGGGCCCGACACGAATGGCAGCCAGTTCTTCATCTGCCTTGCCGACCTGACCAGCCTGCCACCGAGCTACTCCGTATTCGGGCACGTGACCTCGGGCATGGACGTGGTCGACGCCATCGCGGCGATGCCCAACAGCGGCCCGCCGGCGAACAGCGCTCTGCAACCTGTCGCGATGACCAAGGTCACCGTTTCGACACCCTGACACGTGGACTCAGGAGGACTCGCATGACGAACGCAACGATCCACACCGAGAAGGGCGACATCAAGGTCGAGCTCTACTCCGACAGCGCGCCCAAGGCGGCCGGCAACTTCGTCGACCTGGCGCGGAAGGGCTTCTACGACGACGTCGTCTTCCACCGGGTCATCCCAGGATTTGTCATTCAGGGCGGCGACGGCCAATACGGCAAGAAATCTTCACTCGAGGCCGGCCGCGTCGGGACCGGCGGACCGGGCTACAAGTTCGACGACGAGCCGTTCACCGGCGACTACCACCGCGGAACGCTTGCGATGGCCAACTCCGGGCCGAACACGAACGGCAGCCAGTTCTTCATCTGCCACCAGGACCTGGTCGGCCGCTTGCCGAAGAACTACACGATCTTTGGCGCGGTGACCGACGGATTGGACGTCGTCGACGCCATCGCCGGGGGCCGGACCGGGGCCGGCGACAAGCCGCTCGAGCCCATCGCGATGACCTCGGTCGAGGTGCGCGACGATTGAAATCCGGGTTCCGGGAGCCCTGTTTCAGGCGGGATTCAGGCGTGCGACAAAGGTTAAGAGATTTTCACAAGTATTACGAACAAAACTCTTGGCTTCGGAGGCGTGCGGGCGTACAGTATTCATGCTGCATGGCAGCCAGCTGCCCCAGCACCAAGGTCATGGGTAGGTAGGGTCAGGGTAGTCGGTGCAGCCGACGTGATAGATGCCCTTGGCGCGTGGCAGAAGGCGTTCCCGTCTCGGCGGGACGCACCTTCACCGGGACAGCATCGGAGCGGCTCCTTCGGGAGCCGCTCCGAATTTGTTTCTGATTCGTGCCTCGAAGAGGCGCAGGCGACGGTTTCCGCTGTTCATGCATCCACGGACTACAAAGCGGGTCGGTGCCGCCCCGCGGAGCCGCGCGTGCGCTCACGCACGCTCGGCGGGCCTGCCCGTGGACCACGATCCGGGCGAAATTGGCGCTTATCAGTCCCCCCATGCATAAGCGTGCGATTCGGAGCAAAACAGGCCTTGAGGTCGGACCTGCGTGGGTCAGAACGAAGGGTGATTTCAACCGGGAACTAAAGGCGGCTCAGCGAGGGCGCCCCGAAAAATAAAGGGTCGGGCCGGGCAACAATCCCGAGCCTTCCCGATGGCGCGCCAGGCACCCAAACCTACGGTCGTTCCTGTCGATCAACTCGTCACCGAGTACCGAAAGGAACCTCCGATGGCTACCAGCTCCCGACCTTCGGCCGTCCCCTGGACTGGGATATCGCTCCTGTTCGTGGGCGCTCTCGTCGTCGCCACGACGGCCTGCACGGGTGGCGGGCCCCGCACTACGACCAACCCCGTCAACCCCTCCGCGGCCACATCGGCCGCACCGGCGCCGACCGACGACGAAGTTGCCCGGCTGACCGCCAGCCTCCGCGCCGCGATCCGCGACCACGACACGCGCTTTTACCACCAGCTCCGCAGCCAGCTCGCCGCACGAATCGGGGCTGAGACGATCAAGGCGGCCGACGACGAATACCGACAGGTGATGGCCAACCTGACGGCCGCCAATGCCGCCGGTGACGCCAAGGCCCGCGCGGAGTTCCGCAACCAGCTCCGGGCCCTGTGCTCGCCAACGTCTCTGACCAGCGCAATCGAGTTCTGCGAGGCCGACCTGGTGGCGCTCGGGGGATAGCGGCAAGGCGATGTCGGGGAGCCCATCGATCGTTCGGATGAGCGGAACGGGCCTCGTAGCCGGGGCCCGTTCGCTGTTGTCGCCGGGAACGCGACCCTATGATCGCCAACGACATGGCCGCGCGCGTCTCGAGCCCGATCTTCATCGGTCGGAGGGCTGAATTGACCGCCCTCGAGCAGGCCCTGGACCGCGCCGAGCGAGAGGAACCGTCGTTCGTGCTGGTGGCCGGCGAGGCCGGCATCGGCAAGAGCCGCCTTGTCGCAGAGATTGCCACGAGGGCCCGCGAGCGGGGCGATCTCGTGCTGGAGGGTGGCTCGGTCAGTCTGGGCGCCGAGGAGGGGCTCCCCTACGCGCCGGTCGCCGAAGCCCTTCGCGGCCTGGTTCGGCAGGTCGATCCCGGCGAACTCGACCGGCTCATCGATCCTGCCACCGTGGAGCTCGCCAGGCTCGTCCCGGAGCTCCTGATCGGAGCCGGGACGCCCCCACCGGCCAGCGCCCCCGAGTGGGCGCAGACGCGGCTGTTCGAGGGCTTCCTGACGATGCTGGCGCGCCTCGGCGAAGACCATCCCGTCCTGCTCGCGATCGAGGACCTGCACTGGGCCGATCGCTCGACGCGGGACCTCCTCGCGTTCGTCGTGCGCCACCTTCGAACGGAGCGAACGCTCGTCGTCGGAACGTATCGGTCGGACGAGCTTCATCGCCGTCATCCCCTCCGTCCGTGGCTCGCCGAGATCCAGCGACTGCAGCGCGTGGAGCAGATCGACCTGCCACGCTTCGATCGAGACGAGCTGGCCGAACAGCTGGCCGCGATCGAAGGGAAAACGCCGACCGTCGGGCTGATCGACCTGATCAATCGCCGCTCCGAGGGGATCCCGTTCTTTGCCGAAGAGCTGCTCGCAACCCGCGCAGCGAGCGAGAGCGAGCACCTGCCGGCCAGGTTGCGCGACGTCCTGGTGGCTCGGCTCGCGCTGCTCCCCGCACCGGCTCGCCGACTGCTCGAGCTCGCATCGGTCGCAGGCGGAACGATCGATCACGACCTGCTCGAGCAGGTGTCGGGCCTGGATCAGGAGGCGCTGGCGGAGGCGCTCGGTGAGCTGATCTCGTCACACCTGCTGGTGGTTTCACCCGATGCGCGTGTGCCTGAGTACGCGTTTCGGCATGCCCTCCAGGGCGAGGCGGTCCACGACGAGCTCCTGGCCGCCGAACGTCGCAGGATTCACGCGGCCTACGCGGTCGCTCTCAAGGCGCGGGAGGTCCCGGTAGGGGCATCCGGCGCGAGCCACCTCGCAGCGCTGGCCCACCATGCGCGGGCATCCCAGGACCTCGCCCTTGCGCTGCGATCGGAAGTCGCGGCCGCCCGCGCGAGCTATCGTGCCTCCGCGTTTCCGGAGTCGGCCGGCGCGTACGAGCGCGCCATCGATCTGTGGGATGCTCTTCCCGAGGCGCAACGGCCCGACGAGGACTATGCCGAGCTCCTCTACGACGCCGCGGGCGTCCTGCTGGTCGCCAACGACCCGCGCCGGGCGAGCGTCCTTGCGAAGCAGGCGGTCGACGCGGCCGATTCGCCGGCCGATCCGACCCGAACTGCACGCCTCACGGAGCGGCTCGCCTGGTCGGTATATCTCGGGGGCGACCTTCCGTCCGCGATCCGCCTTCTCGAGGATGCCGTTGCGTCGCTTGCGGACGGGCCTCCTTCGCGCGAGAAGGCGCTCGCGACCACGGCCCTCGCGCAGCTGGTGCTGTACGCCGGTGACTACCGGCGCTCCATTCCAATTGCCGAAGAGGCCGTCGCCGCCACGCAGGCGTCGGGCGGCAACGACATCGAAGCCCAGACCGTCCTCGGGTCTGCCCTCGCGATCATCGGCGACAGCGACCGCGGTCTTGCCGTGCTTCGCGACGCCCTGGCACGAGCCCGAGAAGGGACCGACGAATCGGTGCGTGGCACGGCCTACCTCACGTTGACGAGCACGCTTCTGGATTGTGAACTCCTCGAAGAGGCAGTTCGTGTCGGCCTGGAAGGTGCCGAGTGGGCGCGTGCCACGCGCCTGAGGGGATTTGGTTCCATCGTCGCAGAGCCGCTCATTGTCGTCGGTCGCTGGAAAGAGGCTCAGTCGATCCTCGAAGAGAATTTCGTGGCCAGCGAGCAGGGCGCCGGTCACCTATGGAATGCCGTATGGATTGGCCTCCTGGCGGTCCGTACGGGACAGTCAGATGGCATCGATCGGCTGCTCGAGGCGCAAAGCGACGGAACGGAGCTTCTCGCCGATGCCGCGTTTGCTGGGAACCTTGCCGGTGGACTGCTGGAGCTGGCCCTCAGCGAACGTCGGCTGGAGGACGGCCGAGCGATCGCAGACCGCGCATTGACCTGGCTGGCGGACGCCGAAGACGTTCGCTTCCGCTCGAGAGTCATTCGGTTGGCACTCACGGTCGAAGCCGACCTGGCCGAGGTCGCTCGAGCCCAGCGGGACTCCAACGGCGAGGAGAGGGCGAAAGCCATCGGGCATTCCCGAGCGGAGATGCTGCGGGCCCTGATGGCCGAATTCGCCGACGACACGAGCCCGGTCTTCGGTGAGGCGCGAGGCAATCTCCGGCTGGCCGAGGCGGAAGCTACGCGACTCGTCAACAGTCCGAACCCGGAGGCCTGGGCCGCCGCCGAGCGCCATTTCCGGACTCCTCGTCGACCGTACGAACTCGCGGGGAGCCTTTACCGCAAAGCCGAGGCCATCCTGGCCGCACGTGGTCCGCGACCCGACGCCGATTCGGCGCTCCGCGAGGCCTGGTCGCTGTGTTCCGAGATGGGAGCCGTACCGTTGCGTTTGGCGGTAGAGGAGCTCGCGCGTGCGGCTCGGTTTCAGGTCGCCGCCAGCGGACCAACGGAGACGGAAAGCGCGCCTCCCGCCACGTCCGACCGCCTGGGCCTGACGCATCGCGAACGCGAGGTGCTCGCGCTCCTGGCTGCCGGTTACACGAACCGCCGTATTGCCGAATCGCTCTTCATCAGCGAGAGCACTGCGGGCGTCCACGTCTCGAACATCCTGGGCAAACTCGGGGTCTCGAACCGGGTGGAGGCCGCCGCCATGGCCGTGCGCCTCAGCCTGGCGCGCTGACGTTCGCCCGCCGCGCAGATCGGCGTCGCGGACAAGGAAACGCGCCGTCCGCTAATCAAAGATCAACGAACGACGCACTGAGAGCGTGCGCTCGAATGGGTTTCGAGCATTTCCGCGAATCGCCGGGAGTCGTTGCGCGCGCGTTGCAGCGCAAATCCGGTCAGGCCCTGACCGGAACCTCTGCGATCATCCAATCGTGACAATTGGCTCGTATCCGGGCGTGCCCGGCCGGCTCGCCCCGTTCCTTGCGCAGTGGGACTACATGAGCGAGCAACTGCTCGCGCGGCTGCAGGGCATCACGGACGAGGAGTATCTGTGGGAACCCGCCCCAGTTGTCTGGACTGTTCGGCCTCGCGACGGCCGCGGTGAGCCGGATCAGACCGCCTGGGCTCCCGAGCCGGAGGCGGCTCCGCCGAGAACGCTGGCATGGTCGATCGGTCATCTCGGGTGGGGCTCGCTGATTCGGGCGGACTGGCTGGTCGGTTCACATTCCCTGATGCCCGGGGACGCGGATTGGCCGACGTCGGCAGCCGATGGCGTTACGTTCCTGCGGACGGGCCTCGCGGCGTGGCGGGACGGGATCGGGACAATGACCGACCCCGACCTCGACACCGTCGGCCGGAGCGCGTATCCGGGAGGTCTCGATCCGACCCTGCCACTGCTCGACATCGTGTGGTGGGTGAACAAGGAGTTGATCGAGCACACGGCCGAGATCTGGTTCGTTCGGGATCTGTACGCGGCGTTGCGACCCGGATGACGCTCGCCTCGGATCGCGGTCGATCCAGGTTCATGGCAAGCCGTCCGATCCTCGACAAACGGGCATTGAATCGCGCCCTGCTGGAGCGGCAGCTCCTCCTCCAGCGACATCGACTCCCCGTTCAGGACGCGATCGAGCACCTGGTGGGGATGCAGGCGCAGATCCCCGGGAACCCGTACGTGGCCCTCTGGAGCCGGCTGGAGGACTTCGATCCCGCCACGCTGTCGCAGCTCATCACGGACCGCGCCGCGGTCCGGACTTCGTTGATGCGCACCACCCTCCACCTCGTGACGGCGCGCGACTGCCTCGCGATGCGCCCGGTCATCCAGCCCGTCCTCGAGCGTGGCTTCTATTCGGGCAGCCCGTTCGCGCGGAACCTCCAGGGCGCCGACATCGAGGCCGTGATTGAGGTCGGCCGCGCGCTGCTCGAAGAGCGCCCGCGCAGCACGGCGCAGCTCGGCAACCTGCTCCATGAGCAGTGGCCCGACCACGACGCCTCATCGCTGGCGTACGCGGTTCGCTACCTCGTACCGCTGATCCAGCTCCCGCCGCGTGGGACATGGAATGCGTCAAGTGGGCCGGTATGGTCGACGGTCCAGTCGTGGCTGGGGCAGCCCGTCGGCGCCGATGCGACGCCGGACCTGCTTGTCCTGCGCTACCTCGCCGCGTTCGGGCCGTCATCGGTGGCCGATATTCGTGCATGGTCCTGGCTCACTGCGGTGCGCGAGGTCGTCGATCGGCTGCGACCCCGCCTCATGACGTTCCGGGACCAGTCCGGCGTCGAGCTCTTCGATGTTCCCGACGCACCTCGGCCGGATCCGGACACACCTGCGCCCGCACGATTCCTCCCGGAGTACGACAACGTCGTCCTGTCGCACGCCGACCGGTCCCGGGTACTCCCCGAGGTGTTCAGAAAGCGCGGCGCGATCGGTGCACCCACGTTCCTCGTGGACGGGTTCGTCTCCGGCACCTGGCGTCTGCGAATGGACGACGGGACGGCGCGGCTGGCCATCGCCCCGTACGAGAAGCTGTCAGCTCACGCGCGCGACGAGGTGACCGCGGAGGCGGGGCGGCTCGCGGCATTCCTGGCTCCGGATGCATCCCGCCGCGACGTCGTGGTGACCTGACGCCCGGCCTCTCCCGCGTGCGTTACTCCGCGTGGAAGGCGGCGAGGCCCTCTGCCTCCTCCTCGACCTCGCGCCGGACCGACGGTGTGAGCCGCCGGAACGGCTCAGTCACGATGCGATCCTTCTCGTACCGCCACGTGCCGGCAACCTGACCGTCGACCAGGAACGTCGGCACCGAATGCGGAGTGCGCGTGTTGAAGACGCGCGGGCGATACTCCTCGGAAAGGACTTCGCTGCGTCGCGCGTGCACGAGCAGCAGCGCCTCCCAGGTGTGCAGGAAGCGAACCGGCGCGGGAGCGTCGGGCTCCGGGAGCGGAGCGCCAGGCAGGTCGACCAGCTCGCGACCGTCCTCGTCGCGGAACGTCTTGAGATCCATGCGTTCGAGGACCGGCCGGACGGCGCCAGCAGGAAACCCCGCCCAGCTCGCGATATCAGCCGATGCTGCAGGCCCAAAACCACCGAGATAGCGGCGCACCAGGTGCTCCTGGCCATTCTCCTCGGTTACCTCCGAGGGGCCGAGCCATTCCTCCGCGAGCGCGTAGAGGTCGGCGCGGCGCTGGCGCCACGTACCGGAGGGGGGCACGCGCACGAGATCGAGCCACGCGGACGCCGATACGAACGCCAGTCGTCCAAGGCCGTCGGCCTCCAGCAACTTCAGCATTTCGACCTGGCGCCGAGGGCCGTCGGCAAGCACGGAGCGGACGCGCTCGGCTGCTGCCCTGGTGTCGATCCCCTCCAGCTGCCGCTTCTGGACCCGCAGCCACCATTCGCGGCGGATCCGTCGGCTGCCCGCCGCGAACAGCCGGTAGTCGCGCGCCGACACCATGTGAATCGTCGATCGCATCAGGGTCGCCTGCACCACCCGGCGATGCGAGAGAGCCTCGGTGAGCGACTCTCGCGGGAAGTCCCGGAGGCGGCTCCAGAGCCCCACGTAGCCTGCCGGGCTGTACTGGGTCTGGAGGCCTGCGACCTGCTCGAGGGCGGCCGGGATCGAGAGGTCTGACCGCTCCAGCAGTAGTTGCCGCGCGAGGACCGCGCGGTTGAGCTCGCGGCGCGACAGCGTCCGCTCGGGCACGCGTCCGCGGGCCGTCAGCGTGCGCTCGCCAGCAGTTCGCCTGCTTCCTTCAGATCGGCGGTCGTGAAGCCTTCGGTGAAGCTGTCGTAAAGGCCGCGCAAGGTCGCCCGCCGGTCGTCCGCGGCCTCGCCCCGCTCCCGTGCCAATCGGTAGAGCCGTGTCGCCGCGCGAAGCTGGACCATGCGCGCGCCCTCTGCCGACGCGAGCTCGAACGCCAGTCGATAGGCCGCCTCGGCCGTTTCGGGTTCCGGATCCTGTGCCATGAGCACCACGTCGCCCTTGCCGAGGTGATACTCGGCAGACATCGGAGCCGCGTGTCCGGCAACGTTAATTGCTTCCTCGATCCGCTCTCGAGCCTCGGCCGGTCGCCCCGCGTAGGCATACGCGGTCGCCTCCATCGATCGGATCAGCGGCCAGAAGATCGGGGGCGTCCGCAGCCCCTGGTACATCTCGATCCCTTCCTGGATCTGGGACAGCCCCTGGGCCGGGTCGCCCAGGCCCGTGTTCGACGCTCCGAGCAGACAGGTGCCCACCGCACGCCAGATCGGCAACTCGTGCTCGTCGACGACGTCGAGCACTCCGAGTGCGCGCTCCCGCGACAGGTCGAACTCGCGGCGCCAAAGGTGCAGGAAGCCGGAGTGGTAGA
The DNA here is from genome assembly GCA_036506235.1 of Candidatus Limnocylindrales bacterium. Taxonomy (GTDB): domain Bacteria; phylum Chloroflexota; class Limnocylindria; order Limnocylindrales; family CSP1-4; genus CF-16. The sequence goes on from DASXSA010000159.1 coordinate 10,897, forward strand.
GCCCATAGGCGAGCGAGAACGGATGATTGAGCTGCCGCGCGATCTCGACGCCGTGTGTCGACTCGACGACCGCGCGATCCGGAAAGCCGGACATCCACAGGAGGAAGCCCAGGGTCGTATAGCAGGGGACTCGTGGGTCGTTGCCGAGCCGCATTCGACGAGGGCGATAGCCCTCCGCCGTGAACAGGCTGATCGCTGTTTCGAGGTGGCGGACGCCTTCTTGCAGGCCGCCGCTGAACGCCAGCCCGCTCCCGACCACGAAATGCCCGTCGACGAGCATGCCCGGCTCGCCGGACGCCTCGGCCAGGCGCAGGATCTCGCGACCCATCTCGGTGACTTTCGTGAAGTCGGCCCGGTACTGGTAGAAGCTCGCCAGGCTGCGCAGCACCGGGAATATCTGCGGCAGTTCGCGCTGGCCCTCGAACAGGGCGAGGGCCTGCTGGAACGCATCCTCGACCTCACCGGTGTAGCCACGGAGCGTCATGAGCGCCCTTGCCTTGCTGGTCCGCAGGGTGACCTCCTGCTGCCAGCGTTCGGGCGTCGGCGGCAGGACCGCCAGCACCCCGAGCAGGTCGTTCATGAGCTCGATCGTCGCGTGATACCAGCCCCGCGCCTCGTAGACGTTCCAGAGGCTGTCGACCAACTGGTTGAGTCGGTCGAGGTCCTGTCGTTCGGTCCAGAAACGCCAGGCCGTCCGCAGGTTGTCGACGTCGGCGGCCAGCATCGTCACCGTCTCCTCGCGCTCCGCCCCGGTGACCTGGCCCCAGGCCCGGCCGGCCACGTCGGCGAAGTACTCCGCGTGTGTTCGGCGGGCGGTCTCGGCGAAGTCGGGATGTGCGCCAAGCTGCTCGCCGGCGTACTCCCTGATGGTCTCGAGCATCACGACGCGCGGTTCGCCCTCCCCGTCTTCTGGCTCCACCCTGCGGAGCAGGCTCTTGTCGAGCAAGGAGCCGACGCTCTCCAGGGGGTCCACGCCGGCGTCGGCGATCGTGTCGACGGCTCCGGCGACGACCTCGACCTCGTCGAAGGTTGCCCCCGAGAAGACCGACAGAAGCTCGAACAGCCGCTGCTCGCTCGGCCCGAGCAGCTGGTAGCTCCACTCGATCGTTGCACGCAGCGTCTGCTGGCGGGCCGGCAGGTCGCGCGCACCGCTGCGCAGCATCTTGAGGCGGCTTCCCAGCCGCTCCAGGAGGGCCTCCGGCGAGAACAGGTTGATGCGCGCGGTCGCCAGCTCGATCGCGAGCGGCAGCCCATCGAGGCGTTGGCAGATCTCGACAACGGCGCGGGCGTTGTCGTCGGTCAGTCGGAAGTCCGGGCGGATGGCCCGCGCGCGCTCCACGAACAGCTGGATCGCCTCGAAGCGCCCCAACTCGTCCGCGGAGGCAGCTGCGGACCGATCGCGTGGCAGCGAGAGCGGCGGCACGGGATACAGGCTCTCGCCGCGAACGTGCAGCGCCTCGCGGCTGGTGACGACGAGCTTCAACCCCGGGCAGTCGTGGAGCAGCTCGACGAGGGTCGGGCCGGCGACCGTGACCTGCTCAAAGTTGTCGAGGACCAGCAGAACGCGCTGGCCGCGGAGATGCCGCTTGAGCTCGTCGAGAAGCGATCGCTCACGGGCCTCGCTCAAGCCCACGACGCGCGCGATCAGCGCGAGACACGAATCGATATCGGTTACGGCCGCGAGGTCGACGAAGAAAACGCCGTCCTCGAAGCGGTCGACTTCGTCCGCGGCGGCGCGCAGGGCGAGCCGGGTCTTTCCGGTGCCGCCCGGGCCGGTGAGCGTCACCAGGTGGACATCGACGTCCTCGATCCGCCGTCTGATCTCGGACAGCTCGGCCTCGCGCCCGACGAACACCGACGTCTGGGTCGGGAGGTTGTTCGGCCGCCGGTTGAGGGTTGAAAGGGCCGGGAACTCGGTAACGAGGTCGGGGTGGACCAGCTGGAACAGGCGCTCCGGCCGCTCCAGGTCTTTGAGCCGGTGTTCGCCGAGGTCGGCTAGCGAGACCCCGTGCGGAAGCTGGTCGACGACGAGGGCGGCAGCCGAAGCCGACAGGAGGACCTGTCCGCCGTGGCCGGCTGCCATGATCCGGGCGGTGCGGTTCACGACCGGCCCGAAGTAATCGCCGCCGCGCGTCTCGGCTTCGCCAGCGTGGAGCGCCATGCGGACACGAAGCGGGCCGATGTCGGGCCATGGCTCGTCGTGGAGCCCGTGCTGCGCGTCGAGGCACGCCTGCAGGGCGCCGGCCGCGGACGCGAAGACGGCCATCATCCCGTCGCCGGTCGCTTTGACGACGGTGCCGTTCACGTTCGTGATCGCCGAACGGAGGATGGCGTCGTGCCGTTCCAGCGCGCGCTTCATCGCGTCGGGGAACTGCTCCCAGAGCTTCGTGCTGCCCTCGACGTCCGTGAAGAGGAACGTCAGGGTCTGCGAACGAGCGTCCGCGGACGCTTCCGAGGCGTCCCCGCGAGCCACGACTTCCTGATGGACCGAACCAGCCACTCGGCAACGCTCCCGGCTCGATTTGGGTCACAGCGGCTGCCGGCTACGCCCCTCGCTTTCCGGCGGGGTCAATGATGCCGCGTCGTCGACCAGCCGGCTATCGCAGGACCCGGTACCGGACGTGCGTCACGTATGGAGACTCGAGGACGCGGTTGGTCTCCAGCCTGATGTCGGGGTTGTCGATTCGATCGAACAGCCGCGTGCCGGCGCCGAGCAGCATCGGGACGAGGTGGATCTCGAGATCGTCGAGCAGCCGCGCGGCCAGAGCCTGCTGAACCGCTTCGGCGCCGCCGGAGACGCACACATCGCGCTCCCCGGCCGCGGCCCTGGCCTGCGCAACGGCGCTTTCGATGCCGTCGGTCACGAAGGTGAACGTCGTCCCACCCTCTTTCGCGAGAACCTCCCGCGGCCGGTGGGTGAGCACGAACACCGGCTTGCGGATTGTCACCCCACGGGCCCTCCCCGGTGTCGAACATGCGCCGGCCCATGACGAAGGCGCCGCGCCGCGCGCCTGACTCATCGAGGACCTGCGAGTCCTCGTTGGTGCGTCCGCCCGTGAG
>DASXSA010000160.1:0-8368 GCA_036506235.1 Candidatus Limnocylindrales bacterium
TGCTACCGGATGCTCGGCTCGGCGTTCGAGGCGGAGGATGCGGTACAGGAGACCTTCGTCCGGGCCTGGCGCGCCTACGGCCAGTTCGAGGGCCGAGCGGCCCTTCGCTCCTGGCTGTACCGCATCGCGACGAACGTTTGCATCGACATGCTCAACAGCCCGCAGCGTCGGGCGCGGCCGATGGACCTGGGTGGGCCCGGAACGGCCGACGGCCCGCTCGGCACGCCGCTTGTGGAGAGCGCCTGGATCGAGCCCGTGCCCGACAGCCGCACGGTCCCGACCGCGGGCGATCCGGCCGAGCTTGCGGTGGCCCGCGAGAGCATCCGCCTCGCGTTCGTGGCCGCGCTCCAGCGATTGCCGGCTCGGCAGCGTGCGGTCCTGATCCTCCGCGAGGTTCTCCACTGGAGGGCCGACGAGGTCGCCGAGCTGCTCGAGACCACGGTCGCCTCGGTCAACAGCGCCCTGCAGCGCGCCCGGGCCACGCTGGCCTCCCGGAACGAGGCCATCCAGCACTCGCCCGGCAACGACACAGGTGACGCGTCCGAGGCGCTGAGCGACGAAGACCGGAAGCTGCTGGCGCGCTACGTCGATGCGTTCGAGAGCTACGACATGGACGCGTTGACGTCGCTGCTGCGCGAAGACGCCGTGTGGAACATGCCCCCCTACGAGCTGTGGCTCCAGACACACCTGGACATCCGCCGCTGGTGCCTTGGGCCGGGCATCGGTTGCCGCGGCTCACGGCTCATCCCGACGATGGCCAACGGCTCGCCCGCCTTCGGCCAGTTCAAGCCCGCGCCTGACGGGGGCCTCGAGCCGTGGTCGCTGCAGGTACTCGAGATCTCAGGTGGCGAGATCACCGGCATTACGTTCTTCCTGGACACCGCCCGGTTCTTTCCCTTGTTCGGTTTGCCGAGCCGCCTCGACCTGCCGTCCCGCCTCGAGAGCTGAAAGCGCTGCCGTCCGGAGCACATCGTCGAGCCCGGTCAGGGTGAGCAACCCCAGGAGATCGGGCGACGTACCGCGCAGGCAGATCCGCCGATCGAGCCGCCGTGCGGTGAGCGCCAGCCGGGCCAGCGCTTCGATCGTTCCGAGGTCGGGCCGACGGAGCGCGCCCACGTCGCACTCGATGAAGCCGTCGTCGAAGCGCACCTGCAGGCACGGATCGATGGCCGCGACGGCATCGGCGGCGTCGGCCTCCTGGTGGGTCAAGGACCTTCCTTTCCACACGTTGACTGCCCGGCGGCCGGAAATTCATCGACCGCTAACGCGCCGATGAATTCAGGGACCTCGAGGGGTCCTACGGTCGAAACAGACCATCGACAGGAGCTTCTCGTGCAGACGTCACCAGCCCTCCCCTCCGCCGTCTCGATCCCTGAGCTGCGCGCCGCAGTCAGGGGGCGCGTCATCGCGCCCGGGGATCCCGAATACGACACCGCCCGATCCCTGTTCTATGGCGGCATGGACCGCCATCCCGCCGCGATTGTCCGTGTCGCCGACAGCGCGGACGTGGCCCGCGTCGTGACTCTCGCCCGCGACTCAGGATCGGACCTGGCCGTGCGGAGCGGCGGGCACAGCGCGGTCGGCCACAGCGTCTGGGACGGCTCGATCGTGGTCGATCTGGCGGAGCTCAAGGGTCTCGACATCGACCCGGGTGCGCGGACGGCGTGGGCCGGAACCGGCCTGACGGCCGTCGAGTACAGCACCTCCGCGGCGGCCCACGGACTCGGCACGGGATTCGGCGACACCGGCTCGGTGGGCATCGGCGGGATCACGCTCGGCGGCGGCGTCGGCTACCTCGCACGGAAGCACGGCCTGACGATCGATTCCCTGCTGGCGGCAGACATCGTCACCGCGGACGGCCAGCTCCTGCAAACGGACGCAGACAACCACCCCGATCTGTTCTGGGCGATCCGCGGAGGCGGTGGCAACTTCGGCGTGGCGACGCGCTTCCAGTACCGCCTGCAGGACGTCAGCGGGTTCGTCGGCGGGATGCTGATGCTGCCCGCGGATGCGCACGTCGTGGCGTCGTTCATCGAGGCGGCGGAGGCCGCGCCCGAAGAGCTCACGACGATCGCCAACGTCATGCCCGCGCCACCGATGCCTTTTCTGCCCGCGGAACACTACGGGCGGCTGGTCGTGATGGCACTGATGGCGTGGACGGGCGACCCGGAGGCCGGCAACCGGGCGATGGCGCCATTCCGGGCGCTCGCCGAGCCGGTCGTCGACATGGTCCAGGCGATGCCCTATCCGCAGATCTACCCGCCCGAGGACGAGTCGTACCACCCGACGGCCGTGGGAAGGACGATGTTCGTCGACTCGATCGATCGCGACGTCGCGGCGACCATCGTCGACTACCTCGAGGCTTCGGACGCATCGCTGCGGGTTGCCCAGCTGCGCGTCCTGGGCGGCGCGGTGTCCCGCGTGCCCGCCGAGGCCACGGCCTATGCCCATCGGACGAGCCGGATCATGGTCAACCTCGCTGCGTTCTACGAGGGCCCGGAGGATCGCGAGGTTCGGGATGCATGGGTCGCGCGATTCGCAGCCGCGCTGCACCAGGGAGACGAGGGGGCCTACGTCAATTTCCTGAACGACGAGGGCGAGGATCGGGTGCGTGCGGCCTACCCGGGCGCCACCTGGGATCGCCTGTCCGCGATCAAGGCCCGGTACGATCCCACCAACCTGTTTCACCTGAACCAGAACATCCCGCCGGCCTCGATTGCCGCGCGGTGAGAGGGAGGCTTGACATAGCAGCCGTCGCAAACGGCCACGCGATCAGCGCCGAGGGGCTGGTCAAGGTCTATCGTTCCAGGAAGAGCGAGGTGCGGGCCCTCGACGGTCTCGACCTGGCCGTCGACTACGGCACGGTGCTCGGGCTCCTCGGGCCGAACGGCGCCGGCAAGACGACCGCCGTCCGCATCCTGACAACGCTCCTGCGGCCTGACGCCGGCCGGGCCACCGTGGCCGGGCTCGACGTGGTCCGGGACGCGCAGGCCCTCCGCTGCCAGATCGGCCTGTCCGGGCAGTACGCGGCGGTGGACGACAACCTGACCGGCCGCGAAAACCTGTGGCTGTTCGGGCGGCTCTACCAGCTGCCGTCATCGGACGCGCGGACGCGTGCCGACGACCTGCTCGAACGCTTCGAGCTGTCCGACGCGGCCGACCGGACCGTCAAGACGTACTCCGGCGGCATGCGCAGGCGGCTCGACCTGGCCAGCGCCCTGATCGGCCGGCCGCGGCTGCTGTTTCTCGACGAGCCGACCACGGGTCTGGACCCGCGCAGCCGGCTCGGGATGTGGGACGTGATTCGAGGTCTCGTCCGGGAGGGAGTGACGCTTCTTTTGACGACGCAGTACCTCGAGGAGGCGGACGAGCTGGCCGACACGATCGCGGTGGTCGATCACGGCCGGATCATCGCGCGAGGAACTGCGGACGAGCTCAAGTCACAGGTCGGTGGCGAGCGGATCGAGGTCGTGGTCCACGACCCGGGGGCGATGGCGCGCGCCGGCGAGCTGCTGAGCGGCGACCATGGCGGCGACGTCAGCCTGGACCAGCACACGCGTCGCCTCACCGTGCCTGCCCACCGGGGCGTGGAGGGTCTGGTTCAGGTCGTGCGCGACTTCGACGGCGCGGGGATCAAGATCGACGACATCGCACTCCGGCGGCCGACCCTCGACGACGTGTTCCTGTCGCTCACGGGGCACGCAGTGGAGCGTGCCGAGGCCGAGGAGAATGGGACGAGCGCGGCGGCGCCCGCAGCCGCGGGGAGGACGACATGACCGCCACGCGACTGGGAACCCTTGCTCCGGCGGGCGGCGGCCTGCGTCAGACGCTGGCCGACAGCCTGGTCGTGGCCTGGCGGAACCTGAAGCGCGTCCCGCGGATCCCGGAGCTGGCGATCTTCGCGATCCTCCAGTCGATCATGTTCGTGCTGCTGTTCGCGTTCGTGTTCGGCGGGGCGATCCCGCTGCCGGGCGGCGGCAACTATCGCGAATACCTGATGCCAGGCATCTTCGCCCAGACGATCGTGTTCGCCTCGGCGACCACCGCGATCGGCGTGACCGAGGACCTGCACAAGGGGATCCTCGACAGGTTCCGGTCACTGCCCATGGCGCGCGCCGCGTTCCTCGCCGGGCGAACCGTGTCGGACGTGGTCTACAACGCCGGGATCCTGGTCGTGCTCATGCTGTCCGGCCTGGTGGTCGGCTGGACGGTGCACACCGGCCTGGCGAACCTGCTCGCCGGCGTCGGGCTGCTGCTGATGTTCGTCTTCGCCATGTCGTGGATCGGCGTCTGGCTCGGCCTCGGCGTGCCGTCGGTCGAGGTGGCACAGCAGGTCGCGTTCACCGTCCTGTTCCCGATCACCTTCGTCTCGAACGTCTTCGTTCCGCCGCAGACGCTGCCGAGCTGGCTGCAGCCCATCGCCGAATGGAATCCGACCAGCACGCTGACCGCCGCGCTGCGGGAGCTGTGGGGCAACCCGAACCCGTATGCATCGACGGCCTTCCCGTCCCGGTACCCGCTCCTGGTGACCGTCGTCTGGTTCGTGGTGATCGTGGCCGTCTTTGCGCCACTGGCGGTCCGCCGCTATCGCTCGATGAGCCGCTGAAGGCACCGATCCACTGGGTTGACATCTCCCGGCCTGGCCCGTGGCCCGCATCAGTCCCGGGTCGCAAGCTCCGCTTCCGCCGGGCTGGCCGTCCCGCCCGGTCCGTCGTCCGTGATCGGATCCGACGGGGCGTGCTCCCGCCGCGCGAGGACGACGAATGGCAACGCGAGCGCCTGGATCGCCCCCGAAACCACGTATGACGGGCCGTATCCGCTGACGTCGGCGACCCGGCCGAGGACCGGCTGAGCGACGACGCCTCCCGCCGAACCCATGAGGTTGTCGAACGAGAGCACGGTCGCCCGCTGTTCGGACGGGATAACGCCGTTCACGAACGCCTGGCGGAGCGGGGCCTCGACGGCAAACACGAACGCCCACCCCACGAGGAGCAGGAGCGCGATCGGGAAGCTGCGCGTCAGGCCGAGGACGACCAGCAATCCGACGTTGAGCGTCGTCCCGAGGATCAATGCGGTGGTCCGCCGTCCGAACAGCCGCCGGACGCGTGAGACCGCCAGCCCTCCGACGATCTGGACGCCCGCCACGATCGCGGCCGCGAGACCGGCGACGCCGTACGCCGTCCGGTCTCCGTACAGCTCCAGCAGGTACGGCTGCGACGCGTAGAAGACGTAGATCCCCGTTCCGAAGCTGAACGGCGCGGCGAGCATCAGCCAGCGAACCGGCGGATTGCGTAACCCGCCGTCGACGGCGCCGCGCACCACGTTGCGGACCGCGGTTACCGGACCGAGATCGCGCTGAGGTGTGAACCCGAGGTCGTGCATAAATCGAAAGGCGACGAGCAGCGTCACGCCGAGCATCGCTGCCCTGATCAGGTAGGGCACGCCGAGGTTTGTGGCCTGCGCCACGACGCCGCCGGCCACCGTCCCGAACAGCATCGAGGCGCCGCTGACGGTCTGCGCCCTGCCGAACACGTGTTCGAGATGGCCGGTGAAGCCCGTTGCCGTCAGTGCATCGACCAGCCAGGCTTCCGTGGCCCCGGAGAAAAACGTGAAGCCGAGGCCCAGCAGGATCGACGCAATCGCCCAGCCCAGGAGCGGTGCATGCACCTGCCACATGAGCAGGTAGAGAAGGGTGGACACGAGCAGCGTGGCGGCACCCAGCAGGTAGGAGAAGCGCCGGCCGCGCGTGTCGGCCACGACGCCGGTCGGCACTTCGAACACGACCTGGCCGACCGTGAAGAAGGCGTTGGCGGCGAAGGCCTCGGCGTTGTCCAGCCCTGCATCGAGCAGGAAGATCGTGTTGATGCCCCAGATGAATGACGACGCGAGCGTGGTCAGGAGCGTCAGTCCGAGGTATGTCCGCTCGACTCGCTCGGCGGGATCGCTCACCCGCCGGGCTGGTCGGGCCGGAGTGCCGTCACCCGGTCTTCAGCAGGTACGGAGTGAGCCTGACGGTCAGGTCGGGCTTGGGCATGGCACCGACGATGCGGTCGACCACTCGCCCGCTCTTCAGGACCATCAGCGTGGGGATGCTCCGCGCATCGAACTGCTGGGCGAGCATCGGGTTCTCGTCGACATTGACCTTCACGATCTTGAGACGGCCGGCGAAGTCGCGCGCGAGCTCCTCCAGGATCGGCGAGACGAACCGGCACGGACCACACCACGGCGCCCACAGGTCGACGACGACCGCCACGGCGGCGTCCGCCTCAACAGGAAAGGTCTGATCCGTCGCGTCGACGACCCACGGCAGCGGCTTGCCGCAGACGCTGCAGTGCGGCGCCCCATGATTGCTCGGCCGGATCCGGTTGCGCGCTCCGCAGTTGGCGCAGGTCAGAATCGATACCGGTCCGGTGCTCGTGCTCGCGGATGGGGCGCCGGCCGTCTGCCCGGCGCCTTTCTCGTTCGAAGAGGTGCGTTCAGCTGTCATCTGGCCTCGCCCGCTCCTTCAGCCGCAAGTGTGCCCTAAGGGCTGCGAACGGGTCTCTCGTTGGGCGTCATGCCGCTGCCCTGAATTGAAATCCCCGGCTCCGCCCTGGTTATGTGGCCGTGAGCCTGGATCAATAGCGTGGGTCCATAGCGTGGAACTGACATCCGAAAGGAGACGCCATGCCGGCCAAGACCGAGAGACAGCGCAAGTTCATGGGCGCCGAGCTGCAGCGCAAACGCGAAGGCAAGAAGACCAAGACGGGCATGAGCGAGAAAGAACTCGAGAAGTTCGCCAGCAAGAGCAAGAAGAAGAGCTGATCGGGCGGTGGCAAATCTCACACTGAGCGCGCTCGGCTGAGCGCGCTCGGCTGACCGGGCTCGCCCCGACCTCAGCCCACCGCGAGGGTGGGAGCCGGTGCCTCCCCTTGAGTCGACGACCGGAACTCCGCCTCGCACAGGGCCTTGAAGTTGGCGTGGGCGTAGTCCGCGTCACGCTGCACCGCTCGTTCGACGAACAGGCGATCCACCAGGCGACCGAGGATGAGCGTCGGCACGTCATAGTCGCCGTCCACGTCGATTCTCGTTTCACCTGGTCCAACGGCCGTGAACGTCGTCGCGTACCACAGCCGGATCCCGCCGCCCTGCGCCTCCACGCGAAAATAGGTTGGCCGCTCGGCGTCGACCACCCTGAAGCGACCTTTAACAGGCATTCCCAGGACCTTGTAGCGGGCCAGGTACTCGTTCCCGACCAGCTCCGGACGTGACTCGAGTGGCGTCACGCTGATCGCGGTTTGCCACTCGGGGATGCGCGCGGTTTCCACATACAGGTCGAACACCTGCTCGAGCGGGGCCGAGATCAGCACGGTCGCGGCGAGCCTCGAGCGATAGCCGTGCCGTGTCACGTACCACACGGGCTGCGCCTCGACGCCGATCTCGGCGAGCGGATCACGCGGTCGAACGACGGCCGTCGGGAATCGACGCCGAAGCCGGTGTTCGAGTGTCTCGCGAGCGTCTTCGGTGTCTCTGCGGTCGCTCAGGGCCGCAAGGAGCTCCGAGGCGTGCTCGCTGAATTCCGCGTCCGCGGATGGAATACAAACCAGGCGAGGTTGACGGTCCAACTCCCACCCCTCGTGGGTCAGCCGTCGGATTCTACGGCGGATGACGGCGAGCCGGCGATAGGAGCTTCTGGCTAACCGGGAGTCAACGGTTCTGCTATCGCCCGGCCCAGACGCCAACAGGCGTGAAGGTCATCGGGACATCCACCAGGATGAGCTCGCTGGCCTCGTCGGCGTTGATCCTGATCCCCTCTTCCTCGGTGACCTTGGCGGCGTCCCCGGTGTTCAGCCGCTCACTTCCGACCGACGCCCGGCCGTTGATGACGTACACGTACGCACCCCGATCCGGGCCGACTGAATGGCTGACCTCGACGCCGCCGTCCAGCGACGCGAGGAACACGCTCGCATCCTGGTGCACCTTCACGACCGGCCCGCCTTCCGGCCCGATCACCTTGAGCAGCCTGTTCGTGCGATCCTCACGCGTGAAGACGCGCTGTTCGACACCCGGCGGCAGGCCGGGCGCGTCGGGCAGGATCCAGATCTGGATGAAGCGCATCGGCTCCGTCTCCGAGGCGTTCTGCTCCGAATGCCACGCGCCCGACCCGAGCGTCATGCGCTGGACCGATCCGGCGGGAAGCGGCCCCGGCGCCCCGCCGACGTTGTCCTCGTGGCGGAACAGGCCTTCCACGACGTAGGTCAGGCCCTCGATGTCCCGGTGCGGATGCAGCGGCCAGACGGCACCGGGGATCAGCCGGTCGTCGTTGAACACCCGCATCGCACCGAAGCTGTCGTTTTCCGGGTCTCGGTAGGTGTCGAACGAGAAGTGC
>DASXSA010000161.1:0-1630 GCA_036506235.1 Candidatus Limnocylindrales bacterium
GAGAAGCAGCTCACGCTGATCCGGCGGGAGAAGGTCGGGTTCGTGTTCCAGGCGTACAACCTGGTGCCGACCCTCACCGCGGCCGAGAACATCACGCTCCCGCTCGACATCGCTGGCGATAAGCCAGACCGGGGATGGTTCGACACGGTGGTTGACGCCGTGGGACTCCGGTCCCGCCTGGGCCACCGCCCGAACGAGCTCTCGGGAGGCCAGCAGCAGCGGGTTGCGGGGGCCAGGGCTCTGGTCAGCAAGCCCGAGATCGTCTATGCGGACGAACCCACCGGGAACCTGGACTCGAAGAGCAGCGTGGAACTCCTGTCGTTCCTCCGCAGCGCCGTCGACGACCATCACCAGACGATCGTCATGGTCACACACGACCCAAGCGCGGCGAGCTTCGCCGACCGAGTGGTCTTCCTCTCAGACGGCCACGTCGTGGACGAGATGCGCGATCCGACGTCCGAGCGGGTCCTCGATCGGCTGAAGTTGCTGGAGGTCTGATCCCGTGCTGCACGCCACGCTGAAGAGCCTCCTGGCCCGCAAGCTTCGTCTCGCCCTCACCGCGCTCTCGATCGTCCTCGGCGTGGGCTTCGTGGCGGGGACGTTCGTCCTGACCGACACCATGAACAAGGCGTTCGACGATCTGTTCACCCAGGCTGCGTCGGGGAGCGACGTCATCGTCCGGGCGACGTCGGCGTTCGAGCCCAGCCAGGCGGGCCCGGGGGGTGGCGGCGGAGAGCAACGCGAGCCGATCACGGAGAACCTGGTCGCCACCGTGAGGGGCGTCGCGGGCGTCCGCTCGGCGGAGGGCAGTGTCTCGGGCTACGCGCAGATGGTCGATCCGAAGACGGGCGACGTTATCGGCGGGGTCGGCCCTCCGACGATCGGGGGCAACTGGAACACCACGGCGGACGCCACGCTCGAGCTGCGGTCGGGGACCCCGCCCACCGGCCCCGACCAGGTGGTGGTGGACGCGGCGACCGCGAAGAAGTACCAGCTCTCGGTGGGGCAGACCATCAGGATCCTGTTCCAGGGGCCGTCGCGCGAGTTCCGGATCGTGGGTATCGCCGGGTTCGGGACCGCGGACAACCTGGGCGGGGCCACGCTCGCGCTGTTCGATACGGCCACCGCCCACCAGGTCCTGGACAAGGTGGGCGTGGTCGACGAGATCGACGTGATCGCGGACCCCGGCGTGTCGGACACCGAGCTCCGAGCGCGGATCCAGGATGCCCTCCCCAGCGGGGTCGAGTCGGTCACCAGCACCACCGTCGCCGACGAGAACTCACAGGCGCTGAAGGAGGCGCTGGGGTTCTTCCGGACGGCGCTGCTCGTGTTCGCGTTCATCGCCCTGTTCGTCGGCGCGTTCATCATCTTCAACACCTTCTCGATCATCGTCGCCCAGCGCATGCGCGAGCTCGCCCTGTTGCGGACGCTCGGCGCAACCCGCCGACAGGTGATGACGTCGGTGATCGTGGAGGCCTTCGCCGTTGGGCTGTTCGCCTCGGTCCTTGGGATCGTCGCCGGCATCGGGATCGCCCTCGGACTCCAGGGGCTGCTCGCCGCATTCAACATCGATCTCCCCAGCACGTCACCCCAGCTCGAGCCGCGCACGATCATCGTGGCACTGATCATC
>DASXSA010000162.1:0-3839 GCA_036506235.1 Candidatus Limnocylindrales bacterium
GCGCGCACGATCGCGCAGCCCTCCGGCGTGCCCGTCGGGAACGTCATGGCGGTACTGCCCGACGACGGGCTGGTTGACGTGTTCGAGCTGGTCGTCGACACGCCGCGTGGTCGCCAGGCTTCCGAATCGTTCATTCGCTCAGAGGATGGCGGCAGGACCTGGTCGGCGCCCAAGCCGATCGCACCGGTCGTTGGTCGGGAGCTCACGAGTCCCCTGACCGGAAATCCGATCCGCACCGGGCACGGCCTGCCGAGCGTCGCGACGGAAGCCGCTTCGGGGCGGGTCGTCGTGACCTGGTCGGACGCGCGGTTTGCCGCATCGGGAGTGGCGAGCGTCAACGTTGCCGTGTCCGAAGACCGAGGAAGGACATGGTCAGAGCCCGCGAAGGTCCCACCCGGCGGACGGGCCCGTTTCGCGTTCACGCCGTCGGTCGCGATCGCGGCCAACGGCACGCTCGGCGTGAGTTACTACGGGATGACCGTGAGTGGCGGGAGGCTGCTGACCGATCGCTATCTCGCGACTTCCCGCGACGGAAAGGCATGGCGCGAGCAGCGCCTCACGGACACGTCGTTCGATTTCGCCTTCGCGCCCGATGCCTTCGGGCTGTTCCTGGGGGATTACGCCGGGCTTGCTCCGGTCGGCGACCGGTTCCTTGCCGTGTTCGCGACGACGAACCCGAACGTCCGCAACACGACGCGGATGCTCGCGGTCAGCGGCGAAGCGACGCCCTGACGTCGCTTCGTCCTGACGTCGGTTCGCCCTGACCGGCGCGAGATCAGCGGTAGCGACTCGGGAAGTAATACCCGTAGTCGATCAGCGTCCAGGGGTTGACGCGGTAGGAGCCCGAACGCCACGGGGAGCCGTGCCACCGCTCGACGTGGGTGTGATAGCCCGACGCGCAGCCGCTGCGACCGACCAGTCCGATGGTCGTCCGCTGGGCGGTGACGTACTGGCCACGGCGCGCGTACACCTTCCGCATGTGGTAGTAGGCCGTGTACAGGCCGTTGCCGTGGTAGACCCACACCTGGTAGCCGCCGCAGTTGCTCTTCCAGCCGGCGAACACGACCCTCCCGCTCCTCGCGGGCACGATGCGCGTCCCCGAGGCGGCGGCGAGGTCGATGCCGCGGTGGTGGCTGGAGTACCACTGCGAGACGTATGACGAGCGGCTGGCAACGGGCCAGTAGGCTGACGTGGTGCCGGCAACCGCAAGGGCAAGCACGGTCGAGGCAACGGCAGCCGCTCCTGCGCGCCGAAAGCGACTCCGGGTACCGAGGTGGGCCGCCTTCGAGCGGAGGGTGGATTCCTGGGACGCTCCCTGGGCGCCGGTGAACGCGGACGACATGTCGCTCCTCTCTGCCAGAACGCCGTGGTGAGCACGGCGAACGGAAGTCCGGGACGCGTTCCGGCAGAGGGTGACGGGGGGCGGCAGCGACCCGCGCGAAATCCGCGCAAGGGTCAGCGGGGGTACATCGTGATCACGGGTCGGCGACTCACGCCGAGCACGAGCTCTGCCGGTGACGGAAGCGACAGGAGACGGGCCCGATGCGGCACCTGGGGGTTGCCGGTGGCGCGTCTTCGATTGTCGGAGGTCCTCTGGGGGACCTGCCCTCTGTGAGCGGGGAGTCTAGCGTATCTCGCTCACTCGTCCAAAAACGGCAGATTGGCTGCCGGTTGTCCCGGGAGTCCCGCCGTCACTCCGGCTCGGGATGGAGCTCCGGATGGCGTCGATACAGCCAGTCGCGCAGCGCCCAGCGGGTCGTCTTGAATGCGATCCCTCGCCAGGGGATCGCCTCCGGGGCGAACGCAGCGATCTCGAGGGTCTCGGCGTCCGGCACGAACGTCCCGCTGGTCACCGATGCCTCGAAGGCAATCACGACGACCGCCGCCTCCAGCCGCGAGTAGAGCCCCACGATCTCGCCCAGGTGGACCACGAGGCCCGTCTCCTCCAGCGTTTCACGAATACCCGCCTCGCTCACCGTCTCGTCGACCTCGAGGAAGCCACCTGGCTGGGCCCAGCTGCCGTAGCCTGGCTCGATCCCCCGCCGGATGAGCACCACGCGGCCGTCCTCCAGGACCGGGATCGTGGTGACGACGAGTCGCGGGTTGACGTAGGCGATGAACCCGCACGAGTCGCATCCCAGGCGATGACGGTTCTCGCCGTCGTACGGCCCGAAGGTCAGCGGCGCGCCGCAGCGCGTGCAGTAGTTGAGGGTCGCCGCGAGCCAGGCCGGAACACCGCGGCCCGATTCGATGTCGGTCGACCGACCGTCCGGGCCCCTGTCGAGTCCTTCCACCATCCCCGCTGAATCAGGCCTGCAGCACCAGCGAGCCGACCACAACGATGGCTGCCAGCAGTACGAAGGCGGGGATGAGCCAGGTTATCCGGAACCAGCCCATCACGGGGTCGACCGGCATCCACGCCCGTGCAGAGCGCCAGATGCGCAGGCTGGCGTCCGCGGTCGCCAGGATCAGGGCCGGGCCACCAACCAGGACGCAAACCTTCACGATGGGGCTGCCGAGGGAGACGCCGAGTTCGAGGGCGGTGATCGCCACAGCGCCGGCGATCAGCCCGATGACCGACAGGTTGATGTAGAACGGCTGCAGCGGCGTGGGCTCGAGCTCCGGGATGTTTCGCGGTCGTGCGCCGTGGGTCTCCTGGCCATCGAGAGCGGGCATGCCCGGCTCCCAGCGCGAGTCGTCCATTGATCGTGGCTCGCCCATCGTTCGAGTGTACGCCGACCCCCGGCCTGGCCTGCCCGGGCCCGCCCACCAGTTGTATTTGTGGCCGCAGGAGCGGGTTCGGCGCAGGCCTCAGGAAGCTGGCTGGTTGGACGGGTCTTCCAGGACGCTCTGCGTCTGCGCCGTGCGGTACGCCTGCAGGCGTTCGCGGAGGGCATCGTCCGAGACTGCCAGGATCCCCGCCGCGAGTAGCGCGGCGTTCTCGGCATTCCCAATCGCCACGGTCGCGACTGGGATCCCGCGCGGCATCTGGACGATCGAGAGGAGCGAGTCCATGCCGCCTAGATGCTGGGTGGGGATCGGCACGCCAATGACCGGCAGCAGCGTCTTGGCGGCGAGCATGCCGGGCAGATGAGCGGCCCCACCTGCGCCCGCGATGATCACCTGGATGCCACGGCCCGCGGCGCCTTCCGCGTACTCGAAGAGCAGGTCGGGCGTTCGATGAGCTGACACGACCCGCATCTCGTTGGGGACGCCGAGCTGGTCGAGCGTGGCGCACGCCTTCTCGAGGACCGGGAAATCGGACCGGCTCCCGCCGACGATCCCGACGCGCGGTCGCGGGGACTGACCACCGCTGGGCGTCTCGTTCACACGTCTCCCCTGTATCCGGCGACCATCACGTTCAGGCCTTCTCCCATCCGATCCTGGCCGCCGCCGACCTTGCCCTCGCAAGCGCCTCCTCCGGCGTCGGAGCGACGACCGTCGCGTGGCCCATCTTGCGGCGCTCGAACACCCGCCGCTTGTCGTAGAGGTGGAGATGCACGCCGGGATCCGACAGGGCTTCCTCGATGCCCATGGCGCGCGCGGTGCGATCCGGACCCGTTCCGAGCAGGTTGACCATCGCGGCGGGGTGCGGCGCCTCGACCGAACCCAGCGGAAGGCCGCAGATCGCCCGGACATGCTGCTCGAACTGGGAGGTCGCGCAGCCCTCGATCGTCCAGTGCCCGCTGTTGTGGACCCGCGGCGCGAGCTCGTTCACGACCAGTGATCCGTCGCCGAGGAGGAACAGCTCAACGGTGAGCGTGCCGACCAGGTCCAGCTCCATCGCGAGCCGTGCCGCAAGCGCCTGTGCGTTCCGCGCGACCTCGGGCGTGACGGGC
>DASXSA010000163.1:0-4472 GCA_036506235.1 Candidatus Limnocylindrales bacterium
CTGCCGGATGACACCGCTGGAAGGCGGCGGGCCGAGCAGGCGGCGGCTCGCCTGCACTCGCACCTCGACGGTCGGAAGATGACCTACGGCGAGGCAGGGCACGCTCTCGGCGTCAATCCCAACTCGCTTCGCTACGGGACCACAACCGGCACGATCCTGATGCGTTGGGATGGCGCCCGGCAGCCGACCGTCTGGACCGTGCCGCGACCGGAGATCGACCCCGCTGGTGCTCGGCTTGAGCTCGCCCGCCGGTACCTGCACGTCTTCGGCCCTGGCACGTCGGCGTCATTCGCCAGGTGGGCGGGCATCAAACCGCGCGGAAGCGTGACGGCGTTCGATGCGCTTCAGCGATCGTTGACGATCGTTCGGACACCGGTCGGCGATGGCTGGATCCTCACCAGCGACGAGCCGACGTTCCGAGCTCCCGCGACGACTGCGGCGCCTGCCCGGCTTCTCCCGAGCGGCGACGCCTGGTTCCTCCTTCACGGAGCCGAACGCGAGCTCCTTGTCCCGGATGCCGCAAAACGCGGCATGCTCTGGACTTCCCGGGTCTGGCCGGGCGCCATCCTGGTCGAGGGCGAAATCGCGGGGGTCTGGCGGCGCGCGGGAGCCACGATTTCGCTTCAGCCCTGGCAGGGCCTCTCGCCCGCCCAACGTGACGCCGTCGAGGCAGAGGCGATGTCCTTGCCTTTACCGGGTATCGATGGCTCGATCAGTGTTCGCTGGGACGAGTGAAGGCGGTCTGAGGAGACTCAGCCAGCGGGATCGTGTGACGGCACGGATCGGCCGACCATCCAGAGGAACAGCCAGGCACCCGAATCGCCCACGAACGCGAATTGCTTGTGCAGGTCCTTGCGAGTCGCGTCGTAATCGCCGAGACGGTCGAGATACCGGTCGAAGCCGCCGTTCTCGGCGTCCAGCTCGAGCATCCGATCCGCGTTCGAACGGATCGCTTCCAGCTTCCTGCGGTTGCGGATGACTCGGCTGTCAGCCATCAGCTCATCGATGCCGTCGTCGTCCATGCCCGCGACTCTCGCCGGATCGAAGCCCTCGTAGGCTGCCTCGATGCCCGGCCATTTGGCGTCCACGACGCGCCAGCTAATGCCGGTCGAAAAGACGACGCGCGCCAGCGCTTCGAGGTAGCCCGACAGAGTTTCAGGCTTGGGAGGCTGTTCGTGCTCGTGCACGCGTCCAATCTTATGCTCGGTCGCTTACCTGCCCCTTATTCGTCGACGAGGCCCGCAGGCTCCTCGACCTTGTTCCGCATGAGCACGGCGATTGCGCGGGACGAGGGGAAGGCCTCCAGGATGGCGACGAGCCCGACGGTGAGCGGCACCGCGAGCAGGGCACCTGCCGCTCCCAGGATCCAGGCCCAGACGATGACCGCGACGAACACGACGAGCGGAGTGAGATTGAGCTCCGATCCGAGGACGATCGGCTGCAGGAAGTTGTCCTGGACAAAATTGATCGCGATGTAACCGACGACGACTGCGATCGCGGCACCCAGACCGCTGTCGAGCAGCGCGAGGATCGTGGGCGGGATGACCGCGAGGATCACCCCGACATTCGGAATGAAGCTCGCGGCAAAGACGAGAAACGCCCACAACGCTGGCAGCGGCACGCTGAGCACGACAAGCAGAACGAATACGAGGGCCCCCGCGAACAGCCCGAGGGCGGCCCGAACGAGGAGGTAGCGGCGAAGATCCGCGCCAAAGCGCTGGACGCCAAGGAGGAGGGCGTGGTCGCGGCCGAGGGCGGCTTCGGCCCTTGTTCGGAGCGACGTCGCACCGACGAGCGCATAGCTCATCGTCAACACGAGTACCAGGATCGCCAGCCCGGCGCCGGACACGGCTGAGGCGATCGGGCGGATCAGCGAGGCGATCTGCTGAGGCGAGACGATCGACAGCAAGGCCTGCGGGTCGGCCTCGATTCCGAGCTGGTCGAGTAGCGCCTGGGCCGACTCGATCACGGCCGTGAGCCGATCCTCATATCGCGGGATCAGGACCACGAGCTGGCCGACCGACAGCGCAACGACTGCCACCGAACCGAACACGACGACCAGAACCGCGAGGATCGTCAGCGTGAGCGCCACGGGGTGACGGACGTTCCGACGCCCGAGGGCACCGACCAACGGCCAGGCGACGAGAGCGAGGAACGCGCCGAAGAGCAGCGGTACCAGGAGCGATGCGACTTCGCGCAGCAGTAACGCTGCGGCGAGGACGAGTACCAGCACCAAGGTGCCGCGCAGCGGTTGCGGGAGGCCTTCGCCCTCCCCGGCTCGGCCGTTATCGGTCACCAACCCCTCGGAACTCCCGACCCAACGCGGGATCTCAGCCTCGTCCGTCGCCGGCTGGGCCTGCGGGACAGCCTACTCGACGGCAGCGAGCCGGCGGGTGCAGGACCGACCGATCTGATTGGATCCCTGCCTAGGTCGACGGCGGATGGGCTGTCGTGGGCGCGCCTTCATCGCGCGCGGTCGGGAGTTCCTTCTCGCCGAACTGCGCGTCGACCGTCGGCCAGCCACGCTCCGCGCGATATCGATTGAAGTACTCCATCACGAACGCCTGGACGACGGCGCCCAGCGGGATGGCCAGGATCGCGCCGAGTGACCCGCCCAGCTGAGCCCCGAGCAGGAAGGCGAACATCACCACGATCGGGTGCATCTCGAGGGCGCCGGCGCGGACCACGGGAGCCAGGAGGTTCTCGTCGATGAACCAACCAACGAGCATGACGACAAGGACGAGGAGGACCACGTCCGGCCGAGCCAGGAGGGCAACCAGGACCGGCGGAAGCCACGAGACGTACGGGCCGTAGATGGGGATGGCCATGATCAGCCCCGCGAGGACTGCCGTCGCAAGCGCGTACGGCAGGCCGAAAACGAGGCTCGCGGCGAGCGCCCAGATGCCGTAGAGACCACCGGTGATCAGCTGACTGCGCACGAACCCGGCGAACGCGGCGAGAATCCGCGTCCGGAAGAGGATGGCGTCCTGCCTCCGTGAGGGAGGCGTCAGGTCGAGACCGAACGCAACGATCCTGTCCCGATCGATCGCCATGAACACGGCAAGGCTCACGACGATGATCCCGTCCACGAGCGTCCCGATCGCTCCGACCGCGCTGCCGAACAGCCCGGCCATTACATCGGTCATCCCCCCGAGGAAGTCCCCGACTGCCGATTTGAACGCCCCCACGACATCCACGGCAAGGCCCCGGCTGTCGGCCCACCGCTGGATGTCGTCCAGGACCGGAGGCGGATTCGCGATCAGTGCTGGCAGTGCACCGCCGAGCTGGGCGATGGAGTCAGCAAGCGCCGCGAACAACCGGATGATGACGAGCGACCCGAGCACGATGACCGGCACGAGGACCGCCATGACGGCCACCGGACGCGGCACCCGGGAGAACCGACCCTGCAGGCGATCCGCGAGCGGGGCAATCAGCAACGCCAGCAGCCACGCGACCGTGAAGATCACGATGATCCGGAAGTAGTCGCGAAAGTACGCCGCGGCGAACCCGAGCACGACGAACGCGACCGCGATCGTCGTGAGAATGACGAGAGCCTCGATCCAGCCGGCCCGCCTGTCGAGGGCGAGCCGCAGCCGTCCGGTGGGGAATTGCGCCGCCGCGGACCGGTCTGATTGTCTGCTCACGGGCCGTCCGTTCCTCCGCTCCTCGTCCGTGGGTCGCAGGTCGCTCGGGTGCCGGCCAGCTTGTGGCCGGTCGGTGATCGGCCGATCTTGGCGATGCGCAGCACAGAAGCCAAGGGGGTGAGGCCTTCTATCCACACGCGCGCCCACGAGCCAACCGCTTCCAGTTCAGGAGATGGACGATGGACTACAACAGCAAACTCGACGAACTCCAGCAGCGCGTCGACGACGTGAAGGCGTCAGTCAACGCAGCGGCGACCGAGAACCACGAGCAACTGAAGAAGCGCATCGACAAGGCCCAGAACGACGTCGATCGCGCTGCGGCCGAAGCCAAGCAGAAGGCCCAGATGGCCGGCGACCAAGCCAGGACTGACTGGGACAAGTTCAGGGCGGATGCCTCGGCCAAAGCCGCGAGCGTGAAGGCCAAGGTCGACAAGCGGGGCGACAAGATCGATGCGCGGGTGGCGGAAACGGACGCCCAATGGTCGGAAGCCGACGCCGAATCGGCGATCGACTTCGCCGAGTGGGCGGTCGGAAATGCGCGGCTGGCCATCCTCGACGCGATCGATGCCCGCGTGTACGCGGACTATGCCGGCCAGAAGGCGGGTACCTAGCTCAGGCGAGCGGCAACCGCTCGGCTGCCCAGGTCAGACGGATACTCGCGCAACGCATGCGCCGGCCCCGGACCGGCTCTCCGTCCGGGGCCGGCATCTAGCATCAGGCATTCACCTCGAGACAGGCATGCGAGCTCGTCCCAGGGCAAAGATGCCGGCCTGTGGCGACGCCATCCGAGGCTCGCTCCCCTTTGGATCAGCTCGAGATGACGATTTC
>DASXSA010000164.1:0-2213 GCA_036506235.1 Candidatus Limnocylindrales bacterium
CGAAGGCCACTCGTCCAGTTCAGCCACCTCGTCCCCTCCCTGTCCGGGGGAGCGTCGTAGAGCTGGAACCAGCACATCGTGTTGATCCGCGGCAATCTCGAGGCCATCCGGTACGCCCTGGTAAGTCGAGCGGCCTGCTCCTCCCAAGTGACGACGTACAGCCAGCCGGTCGCTTCGTGCTCAGTGATCCAGCCGAATTCTCCGATGAAGATCTGTAGGTGGCGACTCGGGTAGTAGCGGTCGAGCTGCCGCCCCAGCCAGTCGAGGTCGTCGAGGTCGACACGACCGGGTCGGCGCGGGTAGCCGCCGTTGATCGGCCGCTCCGTGTACGGATTGATGCCGAACATGTCGAGCTTCGGGCGACGGCCGTTTGGAAGCACCATGTTGCGCAGGAAGGTGTCGGGCGCAGTCGTCCACTCGTCGTTCTGCCCGCCGGGCCCGACGTTCCCGCCGATCACGACGACGTCGGGTCGCACCGCGTGCATGGCGCCGTACGCCGCGGACAGGAGCCGTGCGTAGAGGCGCGGCGCGAGCCGTCCGCCGCTGCCCTGGGGCCGGAAGTTCAGTCTCTGGCTCGGTTCGGACAAGACGATCCAACGACGGACCTGGGGATATCGCGCCACGGCTGCCGCCGTGAAGTCCCCGTAGTCGGCCGGGTTCGTCGACACCCAGTTCGGTTCCTTGCCTTCGTTCGACCAGGCGGGAAAGCCGTTGACGTAGAGGACGGGCTCGATCCCGTAGGCGCGTGCCTTGTTCAGAGCAGTGTCGAGGTCCGCCGGCCAGACGTACGCTGGGTCGGTGGGCGATCTTGGGTTGGCCGGCCTGGCGGTCGCGATGCTGGCCCACGAGATCCCGCTCACCCAGACGCGCACGCCCAGGGTGCGGAACTCCGGGAAGTTCCAGCCGCCCCCCGGCGCCTTCGGTACATCGGCGATGCACTTCGACGGCCCGCGCAGCTTGGGGCGCTCCGCCCCGGAGGTGGCCGGGCCAGCAGTCGTCGCCGCGAGGACCCCCGTCACCGCAAGAATCATCGCGCCCAGGGCAATACGGCCGGCGCGTGAAATCACGCAAAAAGGCTAGCTGGCCCGGAAAGACATGGCTCATTCAAGAGCCGCGCGGCTGAAAGCGCTATTCGAAGCCGAGACGGCGAGCGACTGACGCCCTTCGAGCCGATCGCTTCGACAAGAAACGGTCTTCCCCGAGGAGATCGTGCTCTAGCTACGGGTCCGCGGCGACGATAACTCCGCTATGGCGCAACGGGCCGGCTCTCTCCTCTTGGCTGCCGGCATCGCTGCCGCAAGCGCCTTTGGAGCGCTGGTCGGCCTGTTTTGGGGATTCGGCCTCACATGCGACGACTCGTGCAGCAGCGGTCCGCTGTGGCGCGACGACCCAAACGCCTGGCAGTGGCGGGCCTTCGGCACCGTTGGCATCGCCGGTTTCGCAAGCGCTCTTGTGTTTCTCACCGCCGTCGCCCTGCGGTGGAGGTGGCTTGCGTTCGCCACACTTGCAGCCTGGGCCGCTCTCGCCGGGGCATTCATGGTCCTATTTGACGACTCGGGACTCACTTCGAATGCGGGGCGGGGCTGGACCGCGATTGCCGTACTGCTAGTGGCCGGTGTCGCTGCGGTTGCGCTGGGGCGTCCTCAGGCTCAGACGGGTACGTAGCTACTCGAAGGCCAGGCCCCGCCGGGACAGCTCATCGACCGCGAACCGGCCCTCCACCGTCGCCTCGACGTCGAACTCCTCGCCGATGTCCGGCTCCTTGCCGATCAGCTCGCGCGCGCGGCTCGGCAGCTCCTGCTCAGCCGCCTCGGCCGACTCCCAGAGGTAGACCGCGCCCCAGCGCTCGGTCGCCTCGTCCGAGATCCAGGCTTTGAAGCGCAACCCAGGCACGTCCTCGAAGGCGTCGACCGACTCGTCGCGCAGGTAGCGCCGAAGCTCGTCGATCGTCGTTTTCGAGTCGGCCAGGTTCCAGAGGACGAGGCGCAGGACCACTACTCGGAAGGCTGAGGCAGCTTCGCGATCAGAGCCTTGATCGCGCGCAGGAGGTCGGCTTCCTCATGCCCGAAGTCATCTAAGTACGAGCGGAGCGCCTGGTGGAGGATGCGCAGGTCCTCGTCGGTGAGCTCGATCGTGTGCATGGCGCGAGCCTACCCCCACGAGGGCGGTTCGTACTTGCCCTCGCGCGGTGCGCCGATCGCGACCCACTGCAG
>DASXSA010000165.1:0-7133 GCA_036506235.1 Candidatus Limnocylindrales bacterium
CGCCCCACCGCAGATGAACAGGACGTTGGTCGTGTCGATCTGGATGAAGTCCTGGTGGGGATGCTTGCGCCCGCCCTGGGGCGGCACGTTGGCGACGGTGCCCTCGAGGATCTTGAGCAGCGCCTGCTGAACGCCCTCGCCAGACACGTCGCGGGTGATGGACGGGTTGTCCGCCTTGCGGGCGATCTTGTCGATCTCGTCGATGTAGATGATCCCGCGCTGGGCCCGTGCGACGTCGAAATCGGCCGCCTGGATGAGGCGCAGGAGGATGTTCTCGACGTCCTCACCGACGTAGCCGGCCTCGGTCAGCGACGTCGCGTCGGCGATGCAGAACGGCACGTCGAGGACGCGAGCCAGGGTCTGGGCGAGCAGCGTCTTGCCGCTGCCCGTCGGCCCCACCAGGAGCACGTTCGACTTCTGGAGCTCGACCTCGTCGACGGCGTGGCCGGCGTTGACCCGCTTGTAGTGGTTGTAGACCGCGACAGAAAGGACCTTCTTCGCCCGATCCTGGCTGATGACGTACTGGTCGAGCGCGTATTTGATCTGGCGCGGGTTCGGGAGCTTGGCCGCCGTCGGGCGCTGCTTGGGCGCCTCGAGCATCTCCTCTTCGATGATTTCCTGGCAGAGGTTGATGCACTCGTCGCAGATGTAGACGCCCTGGCCCGCGATGAGCTTGCGAACCTGTTCCTGGCTCTTGCCGCAGAAGCTGCAGCGATACGGGACCTTGGGTCCCTTGCTGCTGCTCGTCGTGGTCACGGGTGCCGTCCTGTCATCGTTCGCCCCTGCCGCCCTGCCGCCGCGGCCGACGCCAGCGCGTCAGCTCTTGGCGGGGGTGGGTCCTTCGGTCTCGTGGCTCTCGGCAGGTGCCTGCGAGCCCTCGCCCCCCAGCTTGCCGAGGTCATGTGCTTGTGCGATCAACGAGTCCCCTGAGACCGAGTAGACGGCATCGATGATGCCATAGTCCTTGGCCACCTCGGGAGACATGAAATAGTCCCTCTCCGTGTCCTTGATGACTTTGTCCAGCGGCTGTCCCGTGTGCTGGGCGAGGATCTCGTGGTTGACCCGCACCAGGTGCTCCCACTCCTTCATCTGGATCAGCGCGTCCGGCGCATTGCCGCGGAAGCCGCCCGACCCCTGATGAATCATGATCCGGCTGTTCGGCAAGGCGTAGCGCTTCCCTTTGGCGCCCGCTGCGAGGAGGACGGCCGCCATCGACGCCGCCATCCCGATGCAGATCGTGCTGACGGGCGCGCGGACGTACTGCATCGTGTCGTAGATGGCCAGGCCGCTCGTGACCTGTCCGCCAGGCGAATTGATGTACAGGCTGATGTCCTTCTCGGGATCTTCCGACTCCAGGAACAGCAGCTGCGCGATGACGAGGTTGGCGATGTGATCCTCGATCGCGTCGCCCACGAAGATGATCCGCTCCTTCAGCAGGCGCGAGTAGATGTCGTAGGCGCGCTCTCCGCGGCTCGACGATTCGATGACCATCGGTACGAGCATGTGAGTCCTCCCCGAGACGTGCGGCGGCCGCTCCGGCCGGTCTCGTTCGATTTGCTTCCTGTGTTGCTGCGATAGGCTCAGGCCGGGGTGACTGCCTCGGCGTCGTCCGTGGCCGACCCAGTGTCGGCCGGGACCTCTGCGCTGCCCGCCGACTCCGCGACGGCTTCCACGGTACTCGTTGCGTCGTCCTCGATGTGAGGCAGCGCCGGATGGTCCGGATGCTCCACCAGCCAGCCGTCGACGAGGTATTCGACGACCTTCGAGCGGCGCAGCGTGCTGCGAATGAAGTTCCGGCCGCGCTCCGACTCGAAGTAGCCGATGAGCCGGGCGTCACCCGCGTACCGCTGGCGGGCGCGCTCGACCTCGGCATCGACCGCGTCGTCGGTCACCATGATCCCTTCGACCTCGGCGATCTTCGACAGGACGAGCAGCACCTTCACCCGCTGCTCCGCGCGCGGACGAAACTCCTTGTGAAGGTCGTCCTCGGACTGGTTCGTCGCCTTGAGGTAGGCGTCCTGCGAGATGCGCTGGCGGGCAAGCGTCGCGCGGAACTCGTCGTGCATGACCTCGATTTCCTGGTCGATCAGGATGTCTGGCAGTTCCATCGTCGAGTTGGCCACGGCGTATTCGATGATCCGGTCCGAGAAGCCATGCCTCGCCCGATCGAGGGCATTGCGCTCGAGCCGCCTGCGGACGTCGACGCGCAGGGCCGCGAGGTCGGCGTAGTCACCCATCGAGGCCGCGAATTCGTCGTTGAGCGCGGGCAGGATCTTCTCACGCAGCTCCTTGAGCTCGGCTTCGAAGTGCGCCTGCTTGCCCGCCAGCTCGGCTTCGGCGTAGTCGTCCGGGAACGTCACGTCGAACTCCGTTCGCTCCCCCGCCCGGAGGCCGGTGATGTGGTCCTCGAAGCCCGGGATCAACCGCTCCTCGCCGAGAATGAGCGGCATCCGCTCGGCTGAGCCGCCGGGGAAGGCTGTGCCGTCGCGGCTTCCCGTGTAGCCGATGACCGCGTAATCGCCCTTCTTCGCGGCGCGATCCTCCACGGGAGCCAGCGTTGCGTTCTGGTCCCGCAGCTCGTCGACGACCCGGTCGACCGTCGCGTCGGTGATCTCCTCGATCTCGGGCTGGAAGTTGAAGTGGCGATAGTCCCCGAGTTCGACCTCCGGTCGAACGTGGAGTGTGGCGCTGAACACGAGCGGCTTGCCTTCCTCGGCCTGCTCTACCTCGATCTTCGCCTGGTCGAGCGGCAGGATTGCCTTCTCGACGAGCGCGTCGCGGTAGGCGTCCTGGACGAGGTGATCCACCGCGTCCTCGAGCACGGCGCCGGGACCCAGCACCCGATCAAGCATGAAGCGCGGCGCCTTCCCGGGCCGGAAGCCCGGCACCTTCGTGCGCCGCGAGAGATGGCGGACGGAGGCGTCGACTGCTCGCGTCAGCCGCTCCGCCGGCAGCTCGATGTCGAGCTTGACCGAGCTCCTGGGGCCGGGCGTGGCGGTCACGTTCATGGGCCGCCCAGTCTACCCGTCGCCTTCCGATCGGGCGAACGCGGTGGGCAGCTGACTGCATCCACGCGACCGATCGCTCGAAGGCCGCGCCAAGCCGTCGGCCGGATATTCACTGTCGAATGGAAATGGCCGGCCAGCTCGCACGAAAGGCATCCGATTCGCACGTTCTTGACCGCGAGCGAACGCGGTGGACCGCCGAAATCATGCAGGGGTGAGTAGCCGCGACAACCTGCCCACATTCGGTGGTAGGCGAGGTCAGACTCGAACTGACACGCCGCTCAACGCGGCACCGGCTCCTAAGGCCGGCGCGTCTGCCATTCCGCCACTCGCCCAGTCCAGATCCTACAAAGATTTTGAGCCTGATAGCCGGTGGCCGATCCCCGTTCGGATCGGTCGATTGTGACGCCTGAGCTGTGACCGAAGGCGGTCACGATCGCTGGCGATGAGCTTCACGATCGCGTTGGACACGCGGAGCAGCGCCGGAAATCGCTCCTGCGGCCGGCGCGTCTGCCATTCGGCCAGTCGCCCAGGTTCAGTCTCTCACCGGGCTAACACTCGACCGCGCCATCTAACACCGATCCGCCGCACGCGCGAGTGGATCGGGCAGCACCCGTCACGCCCTCGTTGCCGGAGTCCGTTGAAGCCCGCCCTGCTAACCGGCGAGCGAGCCGTATCGGTCGATCTGGTCGATGTCGCCAAGCGCCTGAAGCGTCCGGATCCCGGCTCCGACCATCCCTGCGTCGCTCGTGAGTCGGCCAAGATCGATGCCTGCCCGGGCCGCGTACGGCACGGCACCGCAGCGCTCGAAGATCGCCATCGACTGCTCGAGCTGCGCTCGATCGGATCCCTGTTGTCCGATGGCACGCCGGACATGCGCCTCGAGCAGAGCAGTCCGCTCCTCGAGCGAGATTTCCAGGTACCGCCGAAGGGTTCCTTCATCGATGGGTACCCGATGGTCGACGCACATGGCGATCGAGCGTCCCCGGCGCTCCGGGAAGCGCGCCACGAAGTCCTCCTCGAGCCCGCGGGCGAGGGCATCGACCTCGAGTGCCACATAGTGATGCGAGAGCCGACGGACCTGATCCTCCTCGCCGAACTGATCGATGATGGCGCGCACGATCGCGCGCCACCGTTCCACCCCATCGCCGTCGCCCCGCGCCCGTGCGACGTCGAAGGCGGCGAGGAAGCCTCGCACGGCATACCCGGTCGCCGCCTGGCCAAGGTCGTTCCACATTGCCTCCGCCCGCTGCGCGGTGGTGAGCGCCTCCTCCCATCGTCCGAGGCAGAAGACGACCTCCGCGCGCCAGGCCACGAGATGGAGCGCCATACCAGGCGCCTGCCGTGGTAGCAGCGTCGCCAGGGCCTCGCTCGAGACCCGGTCGGCCTCGGCGAGGTCGCCCATCAGGGTGGAGGTCCAGGTCGCCACGCTGTACGCGTCGAGTCGTTCTCTCGTGTCAAGCCGGTCCCTGAAGTCGAGCCGTCTCCGCGCATGTGCCCGTGCCTCGGCCCAGTCGCCGCGATCCATCGCCAGGGAGCCGATGCCGTCCAGCGCCGCGCTCATGAGCGCGGCATCGTCGACGCGTTCCGCATACGCCAGTCCGAGTCGTGCGTCTTCCTCGGCTCGCGCGACCTGGGCATCAGTCATCTCGGCTCCTCCGGTCCTGCGCCAGTTGGGCAGGAACGAGAGACCGATGTGGAAGCGCGACCGAGCCCGGTCGTCAGTCCCCTCCTCGAGCAGCGCGCGACCCTCGGCCACGAGAGCGTCCATCGATTCCGCGGAGCGACGCCCTCCTATCGAACCCGTGAAGCGCGCCTCATATTCGACGAGCTTGGCGATGAGCCGGAGTCGATCGTCAGCCTTCCTCCCGGCCGCACTGGCCAGCCGCAGGGCGGTCCAATAGGCGTCCACCGTCGCGTCGCCGCCGACGTATGTGTCGCCGATCGCTTCGTGGATGTCCGGCAGGTCGCGGGGCGCAGCCCAATCGAGCGCTTTCTCGAGGTGTCGGCGGGCTTCGACGTCCGCGCCGGCCGCTGCCGCGGTCCCGGCCGCACGGCGGAGCCAATCGACCGCCTTGACCTTGACCGCCGCCGCCTCGGCATCCGCCAAGAGCGAGGCCAGCGAGGCCGCCTCGCGGTAGTGGTACGCGATGAGCTCCGCGTATGCGTCCTCTTGATCTGAGCCCTGCTCCTCCAACCAGCGACCGGCGGCGGCATGGAGCCGCGCTCGCTCCGCCCGCGCCAGCGTGCCGTAGGCGACTTCCCGGATGAGGATGTGCCGGAATGAGTAGCCGTCTGCGGTGGACGGTCGCACCATCTCGCGATCGACCAGGGCGTCCATGACGCTCTCGATGTCCGATGCCATGTCCGGCTCAAGGGTGCACAAGCCGCCCCGCCGGAACGAACGGCCGAAGACGGCCCCCAGTTGGAGGGCACGACGCTCTGGGTGCGGCAGGCTGTCGAGCCGGGCCAGAACGGTCGCCTGGACGGTGTCGGGCAGCCCGGCCACAGCGTCCGTGACGTCGGCAGAAGCCGCATGCGTCCCCAGGCGATCCAAGATCGAGCGCACGATCTCGCCGGCGTAGAACGGATTGCCTTCCGCCCTGGCTGCCACAGCCTCCACCACTTCAGGTGACGCCGACTCGAGGAGGTGGCGCACAAGCCCGGCAATCGACTCCCGGTCGAGCGGCTCCAAGGCGAGCGACACATGGTTGCGGCGACCACCTCCCCAGCCAGGTCGGCGGTCGAGCAGCTCGGCGCGGCTGAGTACGAGCATCAATAGGCGGGATTCCCCGCGAGGCTGCGTCACGTGTTCCACGAGGTCGAGGAAGCTGTCGCTCGACCAGTGCAGGTCTTCGAAGACCACGACGAGCGGGCGGTCGGCGGCGGCTCGCTCGAGCATCGACCGCCACGCGGCGAAGAGGTCGGCCCGATCCGTTACGTCGCTCTCGCCGGCGCCGATGGTCGCCAGCAGCCGCGCGCCTACCGAGGAGGGGTCGGACATCCCAAGGCCCGTCAGCCATCTGGTGAGAGCTGCCCGCAGGTCTTCGGCCGGGACATCTTCGGCGGCGCCCACGAGTCGATACAAGATCGCGCGCAGCGGCCAGAACGTCAGCCGCTGCCCGTACGGCAAGCACTGGGCAACGGCCACCACGCATTCCGGGGTGGACCGTTCGAGTTCGTCCAGGAATTCCTGGAGTAGCCGGCTCTTCCCGGTGCCCGCGGGCGCGATTATGCTCACCAGATAGGGCCGCCGCTCTTCGAATGATCGTCGCGCGACGAGCTCGAGCTGCGCGAGATCGGGCGCGCGGCCCAGGAGCGGCAGGGGACGCCGCTGGAGTGCGCCCTTGCCCAGCACCTGGGCGGCGCGGATCGGCTGGCCCTTGCCACGGGCGTCGATACTTTCGAGGACCCCGAAGGTGAACTCTGGCGCCGCCCGCACTGTGCGTTCCCCCGCCACGATCGACCAGTCGTCGGCACCCTGCTGGAGTCGAGCCGCGACGTTGACGGCGTCGCCGGTAATGAGGAAATCGCCACTGGCCGGGGCGTCCCGGCTGGCGACGACCTCACCGGTATTGAGTCCGATACGGATCGGCAGTTCCTCGCCCAGGGTCGCCTCGGAGCGGACCCGATCGCGGAGCGCGAGGGCAGCCGCCACCGCCCGACTGGCGTCGTCGCCGTGTGCCGCGGGCATGCCGAAGACGGCCATGACTGCATCGCCGATGAACTTCTCGACCGTTCCACCATGCGTGGCGACCACCTCGCGGGCGATGGCGAAATACCGGCCCATGAGCGCTCGCAGGTCCTCGGGGTCGACCCGCTCGCCGAGCGTGGTGGAGCCCGCCACGTCCGCGAACAGAATCGTGACGAGGCGTCGCTCGTCGCTCATCGTGGCACGCTCACGCGGGAGGCTCCTGCGATCGCTGCGCCGTAGCGCGTCAATCGAAAGGCCCGTCAGGTGGGCCCGCTCAGGCCCGAGGTTGATCGGACGGGGGCTTCTCCCCCGGCGCTCGGCGCGCCCCGAACCGCCGCAGCGCGTCCTCGAAGCTCTTCCTGTCCGGAGAGAACAGCGACTGTGCGAGACGTTTGCCTGCCTGAGAGGAGGCGGGTTTGAGGATATTGCCGAGC
>DASXSA010000166.1:0-17820 GCA_036506235.1 Candidatus Limnocylindrales bacterium
GTGAGGATCGTGACCGCGAGCTCCGCCGCGGCGCCCATGTCGCCCGTCAGCGGCGGCAGCACGGTGACGTACTCCGCCGGCCGCGCGATTCGGCTGGCGGCCGAAGAGACTCGTCGCCGCCTGCTGCGCGCCGCCTCGAACGAGCTGGAGATCGCGGAGGCCGATCTCGAGATCGTCGACGGGCGGATCCGACCCCGGGGTGCGCCGGACCTTGGAATGGACGTCGCCGAGCTGGCCGTCAAGCTGGACGACCATGGCCGCGAGCCGCTCGAGGGACACGCGACGTCGGAGCACCATCGTCTCGCTCCCTCGGCCGCCGTCCACGTTGCCCACGTCCGCGTCGATCCCGACACCGGCATGGTGTGGGTCCTCGGTTACCACGCCAGCCAGGACGTCGGACGGGCGCTGAATCCCGCGCTGGTCGAGGGCCAGATGATGGGCGGCGCTGCGCAGTCGGTCGGCTGGGCGCTGCATGAGGCACTCGTCCACGACGACGGCGGCCAGGTTCTCAGCGGATCCTTCCTCGACTACTCCGTCCCCGGGGCGCTGGACGTGCCGGCGATCGACATCTCGATCGTCGAGGTGCCCGCGGACGAGGGCCCGTTTGGCGCGAAGGGGATCGGTGAGGCAGGAGTCGTGCCGGGCGCTGCAGCCATCGCCAACGCCATCGCGGCTGCGACAGGCGCCAGGCTTCGCGACCTGCCCATGCTGGCGCCGAGAGTGTGGCGTGCGCTCCAGGAGCGTCCGCCGGACCCTGGTTGAGGCCGGACCGGCTGTCCGGTCGGACGAAGGGCCCGTGCGATAATCGGCCGCCCGAGTGACCCCGAGTCGACCTCGTCGAGAGCTTCACACCTGACGATCGCCTGATGCCATCCAGTCCACGCGGCACGACCGCGCCCACCACACCGATCCTCGATTGCGGCGCGGCCACGCCCGTGACCGAAGGGCCGGCCCGTGTCGCACGACCGGGCCTCAGCGGCGTCGAGCCGGAGGACCTTGCCCGGTGGCTCGAGGAGCGCGGCCAGCCCGCCTACCGGGCCCGCCAGGTCGGCGATGCCATCTGGGGCGGGCTCGCGACTTCGGTTGCCGAGCTCAGGACGCTGCCGGTGGCCCTGCGCGAGGAGATCGGACGCGCCTTCGTCGTCGACACGCTTGCCGCCACCGAGGTACGCCTGTCCGACGGCGGACTGACCGAGAAGGCGCTCCACACGCTGGGGGACGGCGCGCTGGTCGAGTCGGTCCTCATGCACTATCCCGCGCGGGCCGGCAGCCGTGAACGGCACACCGTCTGCATCTCCAGCCAGGCGGGCTGCGCCGTCGGCTGTCCCTTCTGCGCGACCGGCGAGCTGGGATTCACCCGCGACCTGGAGGCGGCCGAGATCATCGACCAGGTCCGTCACGCGGCGCGGCGTCTCGCGGCGGACGGCAGGCGGCTGACAAACGTGGTGTTCATGGGCATGGGCGAGCCGTTGCTCAACCTCGATCGGGTCATCGCAGCGGTCCAGGCGCTGTCGGACCCGCGCCGGTTCGGCCTGGGCGCGCGCCACATCACGGTCTCGACGTCGGGCGTGGTGCCGGGCATCAGGCGACTGACCGCGCTCGGACCACAGTTCACGCTGGCGGTGTCGCTCCACGCTGCGCGGGACCCGCTCCGCGATGTGCTCGTGCCCCTCAACCGCCGCTGGCCGGTCGCTGAAGTCGTCGAGGCAGCCCGGGATCACGCCCGCGCCACGCGGCGGCGGATCAGCTACGAGGTCACCCTGATCGCCGGCGTCAATGACACGGAACTGGATGCTCGAGCCCTGGCCGACCTGCTGCGCGACGATCATGCGCACGTCAACCTGATCCCGATGAACCCCGTCGCGCACACGCCCTGGCAGGCGAGTCCCATGTCCGCGATCGAGCGCTTCGCGAGCACGCTCAAGGCGGCGGGCATCGCGACGACCATCCGCCGCAACCGCGGGCAGGAGATCGGGGCGGCGTGCGGTCAGCTGGCGGCCGAGCATGCCGGCCAGCCGGCCCGTCCGGTCGTTGTCCGACGGCGCGAGCGTATCGTCGCCGAAAGTGCCAGGGCGCTTCGTGGGGAGCGAAGCCCGGAGCCGGTGCCGGCCGAGGTGGGGGAGTAGTGGGAACGGGTCGAGCTCGCGTGGCGGCGAGCATCCTCGACGCCGATTTCTCGAACCTGGGCAACGCCATCCGGCGATGTGAGAAGGCCGGCGCCGACCGGATCCATCTCGACGTCATGGACGGCCACTTCGTGCCGAACCTGACCTTCGGCGCGAGCACGATCAAGTCGCTCCGCCGCGTCACGCGCCTGCCCCTCGACGCGCACCTGATGATCTCGCAGCCGGGCCGCTTCATCCACGAGTTCATCGATGCGGGCTGTGACTCGATCACCTTCCACGTCGAGGTCGAGGAGCCGGTCGTACCAACGCTGCAGGCAATCCGCGAGGCGGGCCGGGCCGCTGGCCTTTCGCTGCGGCCGGCGACTCCGTTGTCGGCGCTGGAGCCGTACGCGCCTCTCCTCGACATCGTGATGGTCATGACCGTCGAGCCGGGCTTCGGGGGCCAGGAATTCATGAAGGACGTGGCCCGCGAGAAGCTCCTGCCGGCACGCGACCTGCTCAAGCACAAGCCGGTCGGTGGTGAGGTTCATGTCGACGGCGGGATCAATCGGGAAACGGCCGAGTACACGGGTGCCCAGGGCGTCGACATCCTGGTCGTGGGATCCGCGTTGTGGATCAAGGGCCATGACATGGGCCGCGAGATTCGGCTCATCAAGGCACTGGCCGACGAGGGCTTCCAGTACGGGCTCAACGCCGGGGTGCCGCCGATCCCCAGGGACCAGTGGGTCAGCTTCGCGCGACTCCCCAAGGCCTACGCCAAGCGGTTCACGGACGAGATCGAGGCGGGCGGCATCCCGGTTCTGATGCTGCGCGGCAACGGCCAGATCAACCCCGACGGCATTCGCGACTACGAGGTCATGGTTCCGGCGAGCGCCGAGGCCCTGACAGCGGAGCGTCACGCCGACACACGGGAGCGGTACCTGGCCGAAGCCGAGGCGTGGCGCATATCGCAGCGGCAGCCCGGCTCATGACCGACACGGGGGGCGGCGGCCGGGAGCCCGCGGCGTCTTCAGCCGTCGCGGCGACCGCCGCCGCGCAGGCTGTGGCGCCGGGTTCACTCGACTCCGCGAGCGAACCCCAACCGGACCTCGAGCTCGGCCGTCGCAACGACCGCATCCTCCTGATCGCGATCGGCGGCTACACGCTACTGCTCTCCGCGCTGATGATCGCGAGGGGCGTCTCGATCACGCCGGATGTCCTGCTGGTCGCGTTCGGGCTGGCCGCCGTGCTGCTGGGCCGCGGCCGGCTCTTCCTCCGCGACTGGATTCCCTTCATCGGGCTGTTCTTCGCGTACGAGCTGATGCGTGGCTACGCAGACAACTTCGGGGCCAGCGTCCACGTGACCGACGTGCTCGCGGTCGAACGCGCGCTGTTCCTCGGCCACCTGCCGACCCAGGTCCTCCAGGATGCCTTCCATCCCGCGACAGGCAACGACCCGCTGGCGATGGTCGCGACGATCTTCTACTTCCTCCACTTCCCGCTGCCGATCGCGGTCGGCTTCTTCCTGTGGTTCCGCAGGAGGCGCGCGTTCTACGACTACGTCGCGGCGCTCATCGTGCTCTCGATGGCCGGGTTCGTGACGTACCTGGTGCTGCCCGTGGCGCCTCCCTGGTGGGCGGCCAAGGAGGGCTTCATTCCCGGCCCCGGGGGGCCTGCGATCGCGTACCTCAAGGACCAGGGCTTCTCGGAGCTGGCGCGCCTGTTCGGGTTCGAGGGGCACTACCTGTACAGCTACACGGTGTACGACATCAATCCGAACCAGGTCGCGGCGTTCCCGTCACTGCACGCGGGCTACCCGTTCCTCGCGTTCCTGTTCGCACGGCGGACGTTCGGACGCGTGGGCTGGCTGATGGTGGCCTATTCGGTCTGCGTGTGGTTCTCGATCGTCTACCTGGCCGACCACTACGTCGTCGATATCCTGGCGGGCCTTGCCTATGCCTCGATCGCCTACTGGGCGGTCATCCATGCCCCGGGCTGGTTCCGCCGTCTGGTCGAGCGCGCCGCTGACACCGAGCTCGACGCCGGCGTCGAGGCTGCGGATCGGGGCGAGCGGGGCGCGCTCCGGCGCCTGGGCCGGCAGGTAAGGCCGGCCGTGGTCGGGCAGGGCGCGGTGGCCGCCGTTGCCGGCGCCGTCGGGATCGCGCTTATGGCCTTCACGGGCGCGGCGGGCGGATCGGGGACGGTCCTCTACCTCGTTCCCTGGCTGGTCATGATCGGCGGCCTGTGGCGCGCCGCGGCCGGCGTGCTCAGCCGTTAGGGCGAGGCGAGGGAATGCGTGCACTGCTCCAGCGCGTCAGCCGGGCGGAGGTCCGTGAGGCGGACGACGTGCTCGGATCGATCGGCGAGGGGCTGGTCGTCCTCCTGGGAGTCGGTGCGCATGACGCGCCGCCGACGGCCGATGCGCTGGCGCGCAAGGTCGTGGACCTGCGGATGTTCGCGGACGAAGCCGGCAAGACGAACCGCTCGTTGCTCGAGATCGACGGGGAGATGCTGGTCGTGAGCCAGTTCACGCTCTACGCCGACACTCGGCGCGGCCGGCGGCCGGGTTTCACCCCCGCAGCGCCACCGGAGGTCGCGGAGCCGATCTACGAGCGCTTCTGCTCGGCGGTGGAGAGCACGGGCCTCGTCGTCGCCCGGGGACGGTTCGGGGCGGAGATGTTCGTCGAGCTCGTCAATGAGGGCCCGTTCACGATCTGGCTCGACACCGACGACTCGAGGTAGCCCGGGGACCGGGTGGGTTGGCGCTGACTCGCGGACGAGTCATATCCGCGTACGAGCGAGCGTGCACGTCGCCATCGCCGTCCAGCTCGCGCTTCATTCACGCGACGTGGTCGGCCGTGTTGACTCGAGGTGGAGTCGCGAAAAGAAGCCGGTTGGCCCGAGATTCGTGGGCCTCGTCGCCCGTGCCCGGGACGCGCGGCTAGCGGGCTTCCTTCGCGAGGGTGCGGCGGCAGCGCGTGCAGACGAGCTTGCGCTCGACACTGCCGTTCGTCCGGACGACGAGCGGCTGGAGATTGGGCTGGTAGCGGCGATGCGCCCGGACCCGGTTCATCCCCGACGACTGGGGGTTGAAGCCGGGCATGGAGGTCTTGCCGCAGATAGCGCAGGCGCGGGCCATGTCGGTCCTCGGTGAGCTCACGAAAGGGGGCGGGCTGGTTCAAATCGAACATCCGGCCGAGACGGCCGAGGTCGGGCGGTATGATAGCAAACGGCCTGCGACGCCCAGTCCGCGGACCATTCCGCGACCCTGTCCCACCAGCCAGGCCGCGAGCGCGAGGTCGAATTCCCCGCATGTCGCCGCAGCCCATCCCGGGCCGTGCCACGGTCAGCCGCCAGGCGATCATCGACGTCATCCGTGCCGCCGTGCTCGGCAGCTACGGGGTCACCGGCTTCGCAGACCCGTCGTTCCGTGCCCGTGTGGCTCGCTGGCTGCGCGTCGATGAGCCGGGGATCCGCCTGCAGCTCGGAAGGGCGCTTCGCCTCGACCTGTTCCTGACCGTCGCCTACGGCCTGCCGGTTGCCGAGGTCGCCCGCCAGGTGGATTCGGCGGTCCGCTACGCCGTCCGCCGGGCGACCTCGCGGGAGTTCGCCGAGCTGACGATCCACGTCGATGGCCTCCGGGTCCTGCCCGGCGGTGCGCCGCCCGCGTCGGATCCAAGCCCTGGGGGAGGCGGCGTCGCTGCGCAGCCCGCACGCCGCTCTCGCCGCTCTCGCTCCGGGACCGCCCCGTGACGCGCAAGGCGTGCGACGGTGCAGGTCTCCTCGCTGCCTATCGCGCAGCCGTCGAGAACCTGGAAGCTCACGTGGACGAGGTCAACGGACTCAACGTGTTTCCCGTTCCCGATGGCGACACGGGCTCGAACATGCTGGCCACCGTCCGTGCCGCGCTCGACGAGGGCCAGCGCGTTGCGGACCAGCCCGCCGACCGCATCGCGGGCGCGATCAGCTTCGGGGCCTTGATGGGCGCGCGGGGCAATTCCGGCGTGATCACCTCGCAGATCTTTCGAGGCATGGCCGAGGGCCTTGGCGGCAAACGCCGGTTCAATGGACTGGACCTCGCCCACGCCCTCACGATCGGAACCCAGACGGCATACGGCGCGGTCGTCAAGCCGGTCGAGGGCACGATCCTGACCGTCATCAGGGAAGCCTCCGCGGCGGCGGTGACCGCTGCCGAGCTCGACAGCGACCTCGAGACCGTACTGGTCGCCACAGTGGACGCGGCCGAGAAGGCCGTCGCCCGCACCCCGAGCCTGTTGCCGATCCTCCGCGAGGCCGGCGTCGTCGACGCCGGAGGACAGGGCCTCTATCGCTTGTTTCAGGGCGCCCTGTTGCACATCCTCGGACGCGCACCGGCCGGCGCGGTCGGCAGCCGGCAGCGCGGCGCTGCTGGCTCTGCGCTCGTTGCGCACGCCGACCAGGGGTTCGGCTACGAGACGATGTTCCTCGTCCAGCCAGGCGGTTCCGACCTCCTCGACCTGGACACGATTCGCACGCACCTGGAATCGATCGGGGAGTCCGTGCTTGTCGCCGGTGACGGGCGTGCGGTCAAGGTGCACGTCCACAGCGAGCGTCCGGACGAGGTCATCGGGTTCGGGCTTTCGCTCGGCAACCTGAGCCGGATCAGCGTTGAGAACCTCGACAACCAGGCACGCGACGTCCGCGAGCAGCGGGCGGCCGAGTTCACCGGCGGCGCAGGGTCGGAGGCGAAGGCCGCCCAACCACGGACGGGTGGAGTTGCCCTGGCCAGGATCGACGGCGACGGCACGCAGCCCTTGCCCCGCGTCCCCCTGGCGGTCGTCGCGGTCGCCGCCGGCGATGGGCTGGCCCGGATCTTCGAGTCGTTCGGGGTCGCGAGCGTGGTGCGCGGCGGCCAGTCTGACAATCCGAGCACCGGGGAGCTCGCGGCGGCCGTCGAATCGGTCGCGGCGGACGAGGTCCTGATCCTGCCCAACAACCCGAATGTCGTGCTCGCGGCGCGGCAGGTCGCCGGCATGACCGGCTCGGCCGTCCACGTCGTCCCGACGCGCAACGCGGCCGAGGGCGTCGCGGCCCTGCTCGCGCTCGACCCATCGACCGGCGCCGATGCGAATGCCGCGGCCATGACAGAAGCCGGGAGGTCGCTGCGGACCATGCAGGTCACCGAGGCCGTCCGTGACGCGAAGATCGCGGGCCGCAAGGTGAAGAAGGGCCAGACGATCGTGCTCGGCCCCGACGACGGGCTGATTGCGGCCGACGGCGATCGTCAGAAAGCCGTGCTGGCGGCTCTTGCGACGCTCCCGGGAAGCTTCGAATTGCTGACGCTCTACTACGGCGACGGCGCGGACCTGGCCGAGGCGGAGGGCGTGTCGCGCCGGATCACGGACGCGAGGCCTGGATTGCAGGTGGACCTCGTTCACGGCGGGCAGCCCTACTACCGCTACCTGATCTCGGTCGAGTAGGGTGGTTGGCGCCACGACCCGGCGACCGCCCCGGCGCGAACCGCGGGCCGACATCTCGGCGACCGCGGAGCCGGATGCCACCCTCCTCCCGCTGCCGATCGGCCGGAGCGGCCTGCCGGGTGCATCGGCCCTGCGCCGCAAGCTTTCGCGCCTCGGCGTCGGGACCGTCCGCGACCTGCTGTTCCACCTTCCACGTCGCTACGACGACCTCCGCGAGATGCGCACGCTGGCGGCCCTCCGGGACGCCGGCGATGGCGAGGTCGCCAGCGCGCGGGTCCGCGTCCGGGAGCTGCGAGTCGAGCAGACGTTCCGCAGACGGGTGCAGCGCACCATGGCCGTCCTCGACGACGAAACCGGCGAGGCGGAGGCGATCTGGTTCGGGCGTCGCTTCATCGAACGCCGGCTGTCCGAGGGCGATCGCGTCGTGATCAGTGGCCGGGTCAAGCACCGCGGCTGGTCGATCGTCTTCGACAATCCGGAGTTCCAGCGCGACGATGGCGCCGCGCTCCTGCATGCCGGGCGGATCGTGCCCGTATACCGACTCACCGCCGGCCTCACCGCGGCCCGGCTGCGCGTGCTCATTCGAAACGCGATCGACCGGGCCGGGCGTGCCTACCCCGAATACCTGCCGGCGCCGCTGCTCACCGGGGAGCGCCTGGTGGCGATCGGGGAGGCCATCGAGGAGGCGCACTACCCGGCCTCGTTCGAGGGCCGGGATGCCGCCCTGCGGCGGCTCGCGTTCGATGAGCTCCTGGCTTTGCAGGTCGGCATGGTGGGTCGGCGCCGCCAGCGGGGTCAGGCGCAGGGCCTGCCGATCAGGATTCCCGACGACGCCGAGGCGGCCGCCCGCGAGGCCATCGTGGCCAGCCTCCGGGCGAAGGTCGGCCCGGGGGTCGAGCTCACGGACGACCAGGCGCGGGCGATGGCAGACGTGCGGGCCGACCTCGGGGCGAGGGAGCCGATGCTCAGGCTTCTTCAGGGTGACGTTGGGTCGGGCAAGACGGCCGTCGCTGCCTACGCGCTGGCGCTCACGGCGTCGGCGGGCTACCAGGGCGCGCTGCTCGCCCCGACCGATCTCCTCGCGCGGCAGCACGCCGAGACCGTTGGGGCGCTGCTCGAGGGCATCAATGTGCCAGTCACGCTGCTCACCGGGTCCCTGCCGGGGGATGCACGGCGGAAGGCGCTCGACCAGATTGCCGACGGTCGGGCCGGCGTCGTGATCGGGACGCACGCCCTGCTGCAGGAAGGCGTGGCTTTCGCTCGCCTCGGACTCGCAGTCGTCGACGAGCAGCATCGCTTTGGCGTCGAGCAGCGGGGGCAGCTGGAAGCCAAGGCCGGTGGCACGCCGCACGTGCTGCTGATGACCGCGACGCCCATCCCGCGGACCCTTGGCCAGGTGCTCTACGCCGATCTGGACGTCACGGACCTGCGCGACCAGCCCGCGGGCCGGGTCCCGATCCGGACCGGGATTCGCACGTCCGCGGACCTCGAGGGCACGTGGCAGCGCGTCCGCGAGGAAGCCGCGCGCGGGCATCGTTCCTTCGTGGTCGTCCCGCTCATCAGCGAGGGCGACACCGACGACACGGAGGAGGGCGGCGAGGCCACCGACGACCCGCTCAGCGCCGCCCTCGCGGAGGGTGCCGTGGCGGCAGAGTCCGAGGCGCTGAGGCTGCGCGAGCTGCTGGCGCCGCTCCGGATCGGGCTCGTGCACGGGCGCATGAAGGCAGCCGATCGCGACGGGGAGATGGCGCGCTTCCGGGATGGCGCGCTCGACGTTCTGGTCGGCACGACCGTGATCGAGGTCGGCGTCGACGTCCCGGAGGCGACGATGATGATCGTCGAGAACGCGGACCGGTTCGGCCTGGCGCAGCTCCACCAGTTGCGAGGCCGTGTCGGTCGTGGGACGGCTGAGTCCTTCTGCGTGCTGGTGTCCGATTCTGCCGACGAGACCGCCCGCGCCCGGCTCAATGCCGTCAAGGAGCTGCGCGACGGGTTCGCGCTGGCCGAAGCGGACTTCGAGCTGCGGCGGGAGGGCGACGTCCTCGGCCTCGCCCAGAGCGGGCTGCCCCGGTTGCGCGTCGCCTCCCTGCAGCGAGGCGACCACCGCGAGCTCGCGGTGGCCGCTCGGCGCCACGCGGAGGAGCTGCTCGATCCGGCGGGCGACCTCTCCGGACCTGACCTGGAGCCGCTTCGGGACGAGCTCGCGCACGGCTGGCTCCAGCGGATCGCGGCGGGCGAACCCGCATCGAGCCCGGCCTGACCCTGGCTCCCGCCGATGGCTGACGCGGGCCGGGTGATCGCGGGATCGGCCCGCGGGGTTCGTTTGGCGGCGCCCGGGCCCGGCACTCGACCGCTCGCCGATCGCGTCAAGCAGACGCTGTTCGCGGTGCTGGAACCGGAACTGTATGAAGCCGCCGTTCTCGACCTGTTCGCGGGTAGCGGCGCCGCCGGGATCGAGGCCCTTTCGCGCGGGGCGACGCGCGCGGTCTTCGTCGAGAAGGATGCGGGCGCCGTGAGAACGATCCACGAGAACCTGCGGCGCGCCGGCCTGGATGGGCCAGCCGCGGAGGTGGTCCGCGTCGATGCGATCGCATGGCTGGAGCGCGGCGGTTTGGACGACAGTAAGGCGGTCGGGGTGTTCGACGTAGTCGTCGTCGATCCGCCCTACGCGGAGACCGAGGCGCTCGCCAGGGTGCTCGGAATCCTGGGTGCCGAGGCATCGCGGATCCTCGCCCCTGGCGCGCGGGTCGTCGCGAAGCACTTCTGGCGCGAGCGTCCGCCGGCGAGGATCGGCCTGCTAGCATCCGAGCGGGAACGGCGCTTCGGAGAGACGGCCCTGACCTTCTACCGCCGGCTCGACAGGGAGAGCGAGTGAACGTTGCGGTCTATCCGGGCTCGTTCGATCCCGTCACCTACGGCCATCTCGACGTGGTCCAACGCGCCGCCGGGGTCTTCGACCGAATCGTGATCGCGGTCCTGGCCAACCCCCGAAAGACGCCGCTGCTGTCCGCGCGAGAGCGAGTCGACATCATCCGGGCTGCGATCGATGCGTCCGGCTCCGAGCTCGGGGCCGGCGTCGAGGTCGAAGCGTTCGACGGCCTGACGGTCGATTTCTGCCACGCCCGGGAAGCGCGCTTCATCGTCCGCGGGCTGCGGGCGATCTCCGACTTCGAGTCGGAGCTGCAGCTCGCCCACAACAACCGGAAGCTGGCTCCGGACGTGGACACGGTCTTCTTCATGACCGCTCTCGAGCACGGCTACGTCAGCTCAAGCCTCGTGCGCGAGATCGCGCTGTTCGGAGGGGACGTCAGCGAGCTGATCCCGCCGGCCGCCGTCGAGGCGCTGACGACTGCCCTGGCGCGCCGGTAGGGTGCGATAATCGGCCGAAGCGAGACCAGGAGGGCCCGTCCGATCGACATCATGTTCCTCGTCAGCCGCCTGGAGAGCCTGATCCTGGACGGCCGCCGGTTCCCGATGACGCAGAACGTCGCGATCCATTCGCCAACGGCGATCGACC
The DNA here is from genome assembly GCA_036506235.1 of Candidatus Limnocylindrales bacterium. Classification (GTDB taxonomy): domain Bacteria; phylum Chloroflexota; class Limnocylindria; order Limnocylindrales; family CSP1-4; genus CF-16. The sequence goes on from DASXSA010000166.1 coordinate 11,082, forward strand.
TCATCGACCAGATTCGGGCCGCCATCCCCGAGGAGATCCGGGCTGCGAACCGGATCACGGCGGAAGGCAACCAGTACATCGAGAAGGCGCAGGAGGAGGCCGAGCGCATCGTCGCGAAGGCACAGGAGCAGGCTGCCTTCCTGATCGACGAGCGCGGGCTGACGCAGGCCGCTGCGGACGAGGGCCGTCGGATCATCGCCCGCGCCGAGCAGGATGCGGAGGAGGTTCGGCGGGGCGCCGACGAGTATGCAGCCTCGGTACTCATCTCCCTCGAGGGCGAGATCGTGCGCACGCTCCAAAGCATCAAGAAGGGGATCGCGCTGCTCGACGAACGACGGGCGGCGCCCGGCGAGAACGGCACGGGTCCCGAGCACGCATGGCAAACGGCGGAAGACGAGTCGGAGGAGGACGTCTCGCAGCCCGTTCGGGCATGACCGGTAGCTCACACCAGCACGGCACCGGCCTGGCGCTCGACGCGCGCGACGTCCTGACGTATCCCGCCGCGCAGCTGCTCGCGGAGCCGGTCGGGAGCTCGCGCACGTATCAGGTCGCCGGCCTCATGCTGGATCTCGGCCCGGACATGCAGCAGGCCGACCCGCTCGAGGGGACGATCCGGCTCTCACGGACGAACCGCGGTCTGCTCGTGAACGGGCGGCTGCAGACGAGCCTTGCGGCGCAGTGCAGCCGCTGCCTGCGGGACATCGAAGTCCCGATCGACGTCGAGCTGCAGGAGGAGGCGCTGCCGAGCGTCGAGCTTGCCTCGGGCCTGCCGGTCGACACGACCGCCGAACCCGACGCCCTGCGCCTCAACGACCACCACGAGCTCGAGCTCGAGCCGGTCGTCCGGGAAGCCATCCAGCTCGCGGAGCCGATCGCGCCCCTGTGCGAGCCCGACTGCCCCGGGCTCTGCACGGTCTGCGGACAGCGACTGGAGGGCGGGCCGCACGACCATGGTGAGGACGAGCTTGATCCGCGCCTTGAAGCGCTCCGGTCGTTCAAGGTCGACGCCGGGCCCGAGACCGAGTAGACTCCCGGCCCGGTCACCCGTCGCCGCCCTGCTCGCCGCGGCCGGACCCGAACTGACCTGCATCCACCCTCCGCTTCGCCCGCTGCCGGGCCGCGCCGTTCGAAAGGAGCCACAGCACTGCCATGGGAGTCCCCAAGCGACGGGTTTCCCACGCGCGCCAGGGTGATCGGCGCAGCCACCACGCCCTGACCCTCCCGCGCCTCGAGGAATGCCCGCATTGCCACGCGCGAAAGCAACCCCACCACGCCTGCCCGGAGTGCGGTTACTACAACGGACGGCAGGCGATCGAGCTGAAGAAGACGACCGAAGAGTCCGCCGGCTGACGGGGACGAAGGCCGGCCGATGGACCTCAGCTCGGTTCGGACGGCGGGCGAGTCGGGCCGCGTTCGAATCGTCGTCGACGCGATGGGCGGCGACCACGCCCCGGACGAGGTCGTAGCCGGCGCCCTCCTCTACGCGCGGGGGCATCCGCGCGACGAGCTGCTGCTCGTCGGCGACGAGGCCAGGGTGCGAGCCTCCGCGCACGACATCCCATCCAACACGACGATCGTGCACGCCGCCGAGGTGGTGGGCATGGAGGAGCAGGCCGCCAGCGCCGTCCGTCGCAAGCGGGAGGCGTCGATCAACGTCTGCATGCGGCTCGTCCACGCCGGTCGGGCGGATGCGGTCGTCACGGCGGGTCACACCGGTGCGGCTGTCGCCTCGGCGATCCTGAACCTGAAGCGCCTGCCCGGCGTCGACCGGCCGGCGCTCGCCGTCCAGATGACCACGCGGACCGGCCCCTTCGTCCTCCTGGACATCGGCGCCACGACCGATTCGACGGGTTACAACCTCGCGCAGTACGCGCACATGGCGTCGCTCTACGCCGAGCGCGTGCTGGGCGTGGTGCGGCCATCCGTCGCGCTCCTGTCGATCGGTGAGGAAGCGGGCAAGGGCGAGCAGCGGGTGCAGGAAGCCACCGAGCTCCTGGCGGCGTCGAACCTGAACTTCATCGGCAATATCGAAGGCCGCCACCTGGTCTCCCACGCGGCGGATGTCGTGGTCTGCGACGCCGCGGTCGGCAACGTCACGATCAAGTTCTTCGAGGGCCTCTCGACCTTCATCTTCGACCTGCTCCGCGAAGAGCTGCGCCGTCCGCCCCGCGGCCCTCTCGCTTACCTCTTCCTCAAGCCGGGACTGGACCGCATCCGCGCCATCTTCGACTACGAGAAGTTGGGTGGCTCGCCACTCCTCGGCGTCCAGGGCACCGTGCTCATCACCCACGGCCGGGCGAAGCGGCGGATGGTCTCCTACGCCGTCGCCGTTGGAGCGGCGGCCGCGCGAGCGCGAATCCCGGAGCTGATCGCCGACGCGCTCCGGCACACGCCACGCGGCGCCGGGGGCGGATCGGACGCGAGCGGGTCGACGGGCCCCGGGGAGGAGGTCGCGGCTGTCGAGAGCGCCTCTTGAGCGCCTCGTGAGCGCCCGGTGAGCGAGCCCCGTCTGGCCGTAGGGCGCGGTGTGATCGAGGAGATGGTTCGCCTGGCGGCCTTCGAGGTGCCCGGGGTCGCGCGCGTCGGCCGCGGCGGCCCGCGATGGCGCAGCTGGCGCCGGCCCCGTCCGGTCGAAGTGGACGTTCAGGACGGCAAGGTTCGCGTCCGCGTGTCGATCGTCGCCCGGCCCGGCCAGCCGCTCGAGCCACTGGCCGCGGAAGTCCGCTCGGCCGTGGCCGCCGCCGTGGAGCGGCTCCTTGGCATGGAGCTCGCCGAGGTCAGCGTGCTGGTCGACGGCGTTGGCGCCTGACCGCCCGGCCAACCCAGCCGGCCCCGCAGCGGCCGCTCATTCGGATCGAATCCGGTCCTACCGGGCGGGTCGCCGGCTCGCGCTGGCCGCCATCTTCGAGGCGGAGTTCGGGCAGCGCACCGCGTCAGCCATCCTCGAGCGGCATCTGGCGGAGTCGGAGAGCGATCCAGAGGCGGCCGATCTGGCCCGGCGCCTGGTCGCCGCGGTCGTCCAGCACCGCGACACGATCGACGCCACGATCGAGCGTCTCGCCCCGCAATATCCGGTCGTCCAGCTCGCCAGAATGGACCGCGCGCTCCTTCGTTGTGCCATTGGCGAGGTGCTACACTCGCCCGCGACGCCGGCCCGGGTGGCGATCGCCGAGTGGGTCGAGCTTGCACGCACCTACAGCGGAGACTCCATGCGCCGGCTGGTGAATGGGGTGCTCGGGCGAATCATTGCGGAGGCGCCCACCGCCCCGGCAGGCCGGAGCACGAGAGCCTCCCGAGGACAACGACGCGGCAGCTAGCGACAGTCCCACTCGAGGAGGGAGTCCGTGGCCACCACCTACGATCGACTCAAGAAGATCGTTGTCGAGCAGCTCGGCGTCGACGAGGACGAGGTCAAGCCCGAAGCTTCTTTCGTCGACGACCTCAACGCGGACTCGCTCGATCTGGTGGAGCTGATCATGAGCCTCGAGGAGGAGTTCGGAACCGAGATCTCCGACGAGGACGCCGAGAAGATCCGGACCGTCCAGGACGCCGTCGACTACATCGACGAGCATTCGTCCTAGCCGGTCCTCGTCGCTGCCGTCCCCGCGTCCGTCGCGAACGGACCTCATGGGTCCGGCGGCAGTCCTTGCCGAGCGGCTCGGTCTCCCGGTCCGCGACCTCGATCTCGTCGAGCAGGCCCTCGTCCACAGCAGCTACCTGCACGAGCACCCCGACGAGGCCAGCGCCCATAACGAGCGCCTCGAATATCTCGGTGACTCGGTCGTCAACCTGGTGATCTCGGAGGCGCTTTTCCGGCGTCACCCCCTCGACGACGAGGGATCGCTCTCGGCTCGGCGTGCGGCGATCGTCTCGACGACGGGCCTCGCGCGGCTCGCGTCGCGAATCGGCATCGGGGAGGCGCTGCTGCTGGGGACAGGCGAGGCGCGGCGGGGAGCACGGCTCCGGTCCTCGCTCCTGACTTCGGCGTTCGAGGCCTTCGCGGGTGCCATCTACCTCGACCTCGGCTTCGAAGCCGTCCGTGACTGGCTCCTCGAGGTCGCTCGGCCGGAAGTCGAGAGCGACGCGCCGGTCGTATCCCTGAAGAGCCCGAAGAGCCGCCTGCAGGAGCACACACAACGCGCGGGCGGCCTGCGCCCGCACTACGAGCTGGTCGAGATCAGCGGGCCCGACCATGAGCGGCGGTTCCGGATCCGCGTCACCGTGGGTGATCGCGTGCTGGGGGTCGGAGAAGGGCCATCACGGCGGGTCGCGGAGACCGAAGCGGCCCAGCGGGCGATGGAAACCCTGCGAACCGAGAAGAAGTGAACGAGCGGGGCTCCGCCCGACTGCTGGGACTTCGCATCCAGGGCTTCAAGTCGTTCGCCGACCGGACCGTCGTCGAGTTCGGTCCGGGCATCAGCGCGGTGGTCGGTCCCAACGGGTCGGGCAAGTCGAACCTTGCCGACGCCCTGCGCTGGACGCTGGGCGAACAGGGTCGTTCGCTGCGGACCAGGAAGTCCGAGGACGTGATCTTTGCCGGATCCGAGACGCGGGCCGCCCTGGGGATGGCGGACGTCACCCTCGTTCTCGACAACGCCGACGCGCTCCTGCCGGTCGATTACTCGGTCCTCGAGCTGGGCCGCCGCCTCTACCGGTCGGGCGAGAGCGACTACCTGCTGAACCGGCAGCGGGTCCGGTTGAAGGACCTCATCGATCTGCTCGACGGCGCGCACCTTGCCGACAATGCGTTCCTGTTCATCGGCCAGGGCATGGTCGACCAGGCCCTCGCGCTGCGACCGGAGGAGCGGCGGCCGCTGTTCGAGGAAGTGGCCGGGGTCCGGCGTCACGATCGGCGACGCCGGAAGGCGGAGGAGCAGCTCGCCGAGGCCGAGGCGAACCTCTCGCGCGTGGAGGACATCCTCGTCGAGCTTCGGCCTCAGGCCAGGCGACTCGCCGCCCAGGCGGAGCAGCAGGCCACCCGGCAGTCGGCCGGCGAAGAGCTTGCGGCAGCGCTGATCCTGGCCGCATACGCGCGGTGGCATGACACCGCCGGACGTCTGCGCGCAGCTGCTGCGCGCCTGGCTGCGGCGCGCGGCGTCGCCGACGCCGCGCTGAACGACCTTGCGGGCGCGGAGCGAGCGGCGGCTTCGATCGCCGCGGAGCTCGACGCCCACGTGACCCTCGAGAGGCAACGGCGCGAGGTCCATGAACGTATTCGCGAGGAGCTCGGCGCGGTGCAGCTGCGCGATGCACGAATCGCCGCAGACCTGGAGTCTTTGGAGCGCGAGCGGCGGCAGTCGGAAGAGGAACGCGAGGCTGCAACGGCGAGCCTGGCGGACGGACGCCGCCTGCTCGCCACGCCGGGCCCCGAACGGGACGTCGAGCTGGAGTCCGCGCTCGCCGGTGCCCAGCAGGCCCTGTCGGAAGCGACCGTGGAGCTCGCATCGCTGCGCGCCGCGCAGCGAGCGCAGGGCGACCGCGAGGTGGCGTTGGCGCGTGTCAAGGCAGAACGCACGGCCGAGATCGAGGCGATCCGCCGCCGCGTCGCGGAAGCGGAGCGCCGCGCAGCCGAACAGCGTGCCGCCGCCGAGGCGTCACGCACCCTGGCGGACGAGCGGACCGCCGCCCTGGCGGTGGCCGATGCCGGTCTCGCCGACGCTCGCGCCGCGGAAGGGGAAGCGCTCGCGGCTCGTGAACAGGCCACCCGCGTCGTCGTCGATGCCGAACTCGTCGCCCGACATGCGGAAGAGCTCCTGGCGGGAGTGCGAGCGGCCATGGCGGCAACCGCAGGGGGACTCCAGGTGCTGCGGGCGCGGATCGCGGAGGAAGATGCGCGCGGCATTGCGCGGGCTGCGAAGCGGCAGGGCGGAAAGCGCCTCGACGAAGGCCTCGAGGTCGATCCGGCATTGCGCCCCGCAGTCGAAGCGGTCCTGGGCGAGGCGGCGCGCGCGTATTTCGTTGCCAGGGGAGCCGTCGGCGGGCTCGCGGGGGAGCGGGGAGTCCTGGCGTTGGAGGGCACCGACCATGGTGCGCGGGCGACGCCGAAGGCAACGGACGTTCCCTCGACCGTGGTCGAACGTGCGGGACAGCACGGTGGCGGCCGCCTGTCGGCAGCGCTCCGGCGGGACCCGACCGGCGCCGTCGGACGCCTGCTGGCGACAGTCGTCTGGCTGCCCGACCTGGCTGGAGCACTCGAGGTCCAGCCGTTGCTTCCGGCGGGCTGGCTCGCCGTGACCCGCGACGGCGCGGCGGTCGTCGGCCCGATCACCATCGCCCTCGGCCGCCCGGATGGCGTGCTCGACCGCCGCTCCGAGGAGCGCCGGCTGGCCGTCGAGCTTGGCCGGCTCGAGGAGGAAGCCTCCCAGCGGGAAGCCGACGCGAAACGAGCGCACGTCGAGCTCAAGGAGGCCCGACGCCAGCTGGGAGCTGTGCAGGGGCGCACGTCTGCGACCGCCGCCGAGCACGCCCGATCAGAGGCGATCCAGCGAGCGGCTTCCCGCGACGCCGAAACCGCGGCGCGCGAGCTAGCCTGGCACGAGGCCCAGGCGCAGCGCCTCGACGGCGAAGCGCTCCGTCTCGCGACCGAGCTTGCAGCCCTCGATTCGACGGTGGCGGACCAGGGCGTACATCGCGCGGAGGACGCCGGGCAGTCCGCGTCCGCTTCCGGGCAGGCCGCGTCCGCTTCCGGGCAGTCCGCGTCCGCTCAGGGCGGGCAGTCACCGTCCTCGCCTGGGGCTCA
>DASXSA010000167.1:0-6663 GCA_036506235.1 Candidatus Limnocylindrales bacterium
TCGAGGATGACGGGGACCTCGGGCGGGATGCGCTCCCGAAGTCGCTCCAGAACGGCCAGCCCGGCCGATCCGAAGGCCTCGAAGAACGCGAGGTTCGCCTTCACGGCCGCGGCGAACGGCAGAGCGGCCTCGAGCACGAGACGCGCGAAGGCTTCGACCCCACGCACGTCCCTGCTGAACCCCCCAGGCAGACCCTCCAGGTCCGGATCGAGGCCGAGGCAGAGGACGGTTCCGGTGGCCGCGCTGCGTGTGGCCAGGCGCTCGAGGTAGGCCGGCCTCACTACGATGGCGACGGGCTCGCGGCCGGCGACGGTGAGGCGCTTTGGCGCTGGTCGGGCGGGAGGTACCAGCTCGGGTGGGAGGCGGGATCGAGGCCGCCGAGGTCAGTCAGGTTCACCTGCTTGCCTGGCGTCCACTGCGGCGCGGTGCCCGTGAGCGGGAGATACGCGAGATCGACGACCGCGCCGACGATGTGCAGGAACGCGACCCCGTCGCCTCTCGGGGACCAGACCGGCGACCAGGAATGCCCGTCGCTGGTCAGCCGCAGCAGCTCGTTGCCGTTCCGAGCGTCGAGGATCACGACGTCGGTGTCGAGCGCGCTCGTCTTGGTGGCTGCGACGAAGCGACCATCCGGCGACCAGGCGGGGCTGGTGTAGCCAGGGCCCGTGAGGGCCGCGATGCGCTTCGTCCGGATGTCGTAGCGCACGATCTGCGGAGCGCCGCGCGTGCCGTCGCGGCCGTTCTTGACATAGAGGAGCTGACTCCCGTCCGGCGACCAGGCCGGATCCTGGTGCCCGAGCGGGGAGTTCTCGGGGAGGCTCGGCTTGCGGAACGTCTTCGTCTTCATGTCGAAGAACTGGACGACCACGTCGCTGCTCGTTGGGTCGGGCGCATCCGACAACAGCGCCAGCGTCCTGCCGTCGGGCGACATGACCGGCTCGCGCATCCAGAAGAACCACGTGCCCGCCGCGTTCCGGAAGAGTCCGCTTTTGACCGCCTGTCGCCCACTCCCGTCGGGGTGGATGCGCGACAGGATCGGGTAGGTCAGCGTGTAGCGCGTCGGCCGATCGCCGCGAACGGAGAACGTCGAGCGATCTTGCCGGGTCTCGATGAAGTAGATCCACTGGCCGTCGGGCGACCACGATGGCATCGAATCCGTTCCCTGCTTGGTGAGCTGCGTGACCGTCTTGCCGGTCTGGATCCAGATGTTCCCGGCCTTGACGTACACGATCGAACCGGGCAGGCCCTCGGCGGCCGGGTCGGGCAGCACGATGTTCGAGGGTGTCGGCGTGCGCCCGGCGACCGGGCCCTGGCCCGGCCCCGAGCCACCGGAGACGCCGCCGCTCGGAAAGCGACCCTGCATGAGGCCGAGCGTCACGAGCGCGACGACCAGGAGCCCCATGAGCGACAGCCACGGCGCGATCCAGGAACCTCGCGGGACGAGGCCGAAGACGCCTCCCGACGGGGTGCCGCGTGAAGCGGGGCGGCGGCCGGACGGCGAGGCGCTCACGCGACCGAACTCGACGCGACTGCTGGCATGAGCGCCGGTGTGCCGACGGGATCGACTCCGAGGATTCCCCTGGACTCGGCGTGGAAGCCGCTCGGAGCCAGGTCGCGGACCTCGAGCTGAATGCACTCGATCCCACCGAACTCGCGGCTGGCCAGCCTTGCCACGACGTCGACGCGGTCCCCCTCCTGGAGGCTCTCGGCCAGGTCGGCACGCCCGAAGGCGATGGCGTCGAGGACGTCCTTGTCGCGCCGGAGCGTCAGCTGGGTGTGGCCGCCGTTGGCCGATCGAACCCGGGACACGGTGAGGCCGAGGTCACCGACGAGTGGATCGCGGTTTCCGGGTCCGGTGGGGGCCAGTGAGTCGAGCTCGTGGATGAGGCCGTAGTCGACATCGGCGGCTCGGAGGGCAAGGTCGATGGCGAGCTCCGCGCGCCTGTCGGTCTCAGGGGCGGGGAGGCTCACCTCTGCCAGTGTCAGGAGTCGCTGCCGGAGTGGCTCCCAGTTGCCGGGCGTCACCTCGAAGCCGGCAGCCCCCGGATGGCCGCCGTATCTCAGCAGCAGGTCGGAGCACGACTCCAGCGCGGCCGCCAGGTCGAAGCCTCGCGCACTCCGACACGAAGCGCGAATGACCTCTCCGACGGTCGTTCCCACGACTGCCGGACGGCCGCGATCCTCCGCGAACTTCGAAGCCATGAGCCCCACGATGCCGACCGGCCAGCTGCCTCGAATGATCGTCGCGGGTTCGTCGGGCATCGCCTCGACGATCGCAGAGGCCTCGCTCATCGCGTCCGCCGTCATGTCACGCCGGGTCGCGTTCGCGTGCTCGAGGGTGGCGGCCAATCGTTCGGCTTCCGCCAGGTCGTCGGTAAGCAGCAGGCGCGCCGCCTCCATCGCCTCCCCCACCCTGCCGGCTGCGTTGAGCCGCGGCGCGATGTCGTAGGCGACCGTCTCGAGGTCGACGGTCTCCAGCGGGATCGAAGCACCAGCCAGGAGCGCGGCAAGGCCCGGACGTGGGGACGTGCGCAGGCGTTCGAGGCCCAGGCGCGCGATGGCCCGGTTCTCGCCCAGGACGGGGGCGACATCCGCCACGGTCCCGATCATCGCGAGCTGGCTGAGGTCGTCGGCGCTCCACGCCGTCTGAGCCGTGTGGCCCGGTTGTCCATCTCGCGCCAGGAGCTGGGCCAGCTTGAATGCCACACCGCTGCCCGCGAGGCGCCGATCCGGGTACTGGCTGTCGGCGCGATGCGCGTTCACGAGCGCGCGGGCGGGAGGCAGGACCTCCGGCAGCCGGTGATGGTCGGTGACCAGGACGTCGATGCCAGCATCGACGGCGGCGCGGATCTCGGTCCCACTCGTCGAGCCGCAGTCGACCGTGACGATGACGCCCGCCTTGCCCTGCACGGCCGCTTGGACGGCGCGGAGCGAGAGACCGTGACCCTCCTCCAGCCGGCTGGGCACGTATGGCTCCACGTTCAGGCCGAATCGCCGCAGCGCGGTCGTCATGATCGCCAGTCCGGTCAGCCCGTCCGCGTCGAAATCACCGAACACGAGAATCGTCTCCGCGCGCTCCCGTGCCGTGACGCAGCGCTCGAGGAAGGGCGACGCATCGGGGAGGAGCGAGGGATCGTGCAGCCCGTCCGCGGGTGCGGCGGCGAAGGCCACGATCTCCGGCGCGGTGGTCAGACCTCGGGCGTGGAGGATGGCAACGAGCCGGGGCGACAACCCAACGCGATCCCCCGCCGCGAGGAGCTCCGGAGCGACGATTGTGACGGCCGGGAAACGCCACCGATAGGCCGGCTGGATCATGTCGCGGAGGATGCCACTCCTGCCTTCACCGCGGGTTGCCTCCGCGTCAGGCGGGTCGATGCCGGGCCGGTCGGCGGGTTGGATCAGGTCGCGGCGCGTCTGGGCGAGCGGCCGGCGAGCGTCTTCTCCCTGCGGCGCTGCTCCCACTCGTGCCAGGTCACGAGGATCGGGCTGGCGTTGAAGATCGACGAGTAGGTTCCGGACACGATCCCGATCAGCAGAGCCAGCACGAACGGGCGCACCTCCGACGACTGGATGAACAGCAGGAGGGCGGCCAGGGTCAGAACCACGGTCAGGCTCGTGTTGATCGACCGCCCGAACGTCTGCAGGATCGAGTGGTTGACGATGGCTGCGAACGACTCGCCAGCGTGGCGCGCGCGGTTCTCGCGGATCCGGTCGAATACCACGATCGTGTCGTGAACACTGAAGCCGATGACGGTCAGCATCGCGGTCACGAACAGGCCGTTGATCTCGAGGCCGATGAACGTCCCGAGGATCGCGAACGTCCCGACGACGACGATGACGTCGTGGAGCATGGCCACGAGCGCCGCGACGCCGAACTTGAAGTCGCGGAAGCGGAACCAGATCCAGACCAGGATGCCGAGCGAACCGACGAGGATCAGCACGACCGCCTGCTGGATCAGGTCGGCGCTGACCACCGGGCCGACCGTGGTCAGCTGCGGCTGGGCCACGATCTTGCCGAACTTGTCCTGGAGCGCCGTGGCGATGCCGCCGATCTCACCGCTGGTCGGGACAACCGCGACCGGCGTCGGCGACGGGCTGGGACTCGGCGACGGTGACGACGAAGGCGAAGGAGATGGCGAGGGCGACGGGCTTGGGCTCGGCGAGGCTTTCGGAGATGCGCTGGGGCTCGGCGAACCCGCGGGCGAAGGGGAGCCCGAGGCACTCGCGGACGGCGACACGCTCGGGCTCGGTGTCGGACTGGGCGAAGGTGGGGGTGACGGAAGGCCGATCGGCCGTGTTCGGATGAGGATCGCACCGTCTCGCGTCGACTCGACCGTCGAATCGGCCAGACCGTGGTCGGCGAGGACCTGGTGGACCTGCGCGGGAGTCACGTTCGGGTCGGCGAAACGGACCTGCCAGATCGTGCCGCCGGTGTAGTCGATCGAGAATTTCAAGCCCGCCTGGCCGTTCGAGGCGAAGGTCAGGAGGATGAAGATGAGGCCGGGGATCGTGATGAGGGCCGAGAACAGGTAGAACCAGCGGCGCCGACCGATGACGTCAAACACGCCCGCGGGCCTCTCCTCGTACCGGTCGACCCATCGGGCGCGTCTCGAACTCGTCCTCGCCCACCCCGAACAGCCACGCACGGCGCACGGCGTCCTGCCGGACGACGAAGCGCAGGATGGTGCGGGTCACCGTGATCGCCGTGAACATCGAGATCAGCACGCCGATGATCAGCACGAGGGCGAAGCCGCGGATCGTCGACGAGCCGAATTGGTACAGGATCGTGGCGGTGATGAGGCTCGACACGTTCGAGTCGAAGATCGAGTTCCAGGCCCGTGCGAAGCCCGCCTCGATCGCCGTGGGCAGGCTCTTGCCCAGGCGCAGCTCCTCCTTGGTGCGCTCGAAGATCAGGATGTTGGCGTCGACCGCCATGCCCACCGAGAGCACGAAGCCCGCGATGCCCGCCAGGGTCAGGGTCACCGGGATGAGCCGGAAGATCGCGTAGACGACGAGCGCGTAGTAGATCAACGCTCCGTCGGCGATCAGCCCGGGCAGCCGGTAGTAGATCAACATGAACGCAAAGACCAGGAAGATGCCGATGCCGCCCGCAACGAGGGCCTGGCGAAGGAACTCCGAGCCGAGCGTGGGATTGATGACCTGGTCCTGGACGACCTTGATCGGGAACGGCAGCGAGCCGTATCGCAGGACCGTCACGACCCGGTTGACCTCCGACGACGGGAAGCCTCCAACCGTCCCGCTGCGGATGATCCCGGAGCCGCTGGTGATGGGCTCGTCGATGCTGGGCGCTGACACGACGACACCGTCGAGGACGATCGCGAAGAATTCCCCGCGGTGTTGGCTGGTGTAGGTCCCGAAGGCCTTGGAGCCCTTGTCATGGAGCGCGAAGCCGATCGCCCGGCCGCCGTTCTGGTCGGTCGTCGGATTGGCGCTGGCGACCTGGTCGCCGCCGAACAGCGCCGTCACGCCTTGCGTGTAGGGGAGGGGCTGGCCCTCGCTGGCCGTGTACTGGCCCGGCGAGGTGGCCGTGCCGTACTGAGCAACCGGCAGCGGAATGAACTCGAGCTGGCCGGTCGATCCGACGAGCTGCTCCACCGCCTCCTTGTCGGTCTCGCCGGGAAGCTCGACCACGACGCGGTCCGAGCCCTGGGTCTGGACGAGCGGCTCCGTGACGCCGGTGGAGTTCACGCGGCGTTCGATGATGTTGCGGATGACGTCCATATCGGCCGGGCCGGGCGCCTTGTTGCCGACCGGCTGCGCCTGGTACTCGACGCTCACGCCGCCGGCGAGGTCGAGGCCCAGCTTGGTCGCGATCGTGCGCGTCGTCGGGAGGTCGCTGTTCGGGTCGGCGAACGTAGGGATCTTGAAGTTCGGCGCGAAGTCGACGACGAGCGCGGCAAGGCCAACCAGGATGATGATCACGGGGATTGCTCGGCGCATCGAGGCGGGATGATATCAGGGGTTCGGTCGCCGGCCGGGTGCTTCATGGCGGCGGTCTCGCCGTCGCGCCGACGTTGCGAAATCGCACAGCGCGCGAGCTGGCTTTCCGCGCGAACGTGCTGCGAAATCGGATTGCGAAATCGCATGGCGTGCGGGCTCTCGTTCCGCGCAGACGTGCTATTGCGAAATCGGATTGCGAAATCGGACGGTCGACGCGGGTGCGGGATCGCGTCTCGAGCGATGTGCGAAATCGCAACGAGCACGCGCCGGGCCTCGATTCCTGACCCGGAACGTGCAGACTAGGGGCGTGATCTGCCCAAGTTGCGGCAAGGAAAACCCGGACGACGCCCGGTTCTGCCTCAATTGCGGGACCGCTCTCGCCGGCGCCACGCGCGCTGCTCCGCGCATCCGCGAGGAGCGACGGATCGTCACGGTTCTGTTTGCGGACATCGTCGGCTTCACGTCGCAGGCCGAGCGCATGGACCCGGAAGAGGTTCGGGGCCTCCTCCAGCCCTACCACGAGCGGGTTCGGGCGGACCTCACCCGGTGGGGCGGGACTACCGAGAAATTCATCGGCGATGCGGTCATGGCCTTGTTTGGTGCGCCGGTCGCGCACGAGGACGATGCGGAGCGGGCCGTTCGAGCCGCGCTGACGATCCGCGATGGGCTCGCCGCGGAAGGCCGACTGAACGTGAGGATCGG
>DASXSA010000168.1:0-15523 GCA_036506235.1 Candidatus Limnocylindrales bacterium
GCGTCGATCACCGGATCGTCGGCAATGCTCGCCGAATCGCTCCACTCGGTGGCCGACTCGATCAACGAGATCCTCCTCCTCGTAGGTGCTCGCCGGGCCGCGCGGCCGGCCGACATCCGACATCCCTTCGGCCACGCTCGATACCGCTACCTCTATGCCTTCGTCGTGTCCCTCGCGGTGTTCTGGGTCGGCGGTGTCCTGTCCGTGCTCGAAGGGATCAACCACCTGTTTGCTGGGGACAAGCTGATCGACCCTCGTTGGGCGTTTGCCGTATTGGCCGTTTCGGCGGTACTCGAGGGCTGGTCACTGAGGACCACGGTCCGTGCGTGGCGCGGCACCAAGGGCCGGCTGTCGTGGAGGCAGCTCCTGCGCGACACGAAGGCCCCCGATCTGATCGTGGTCTTCCTCGAGGACGTCGGGGCGATGATTGGCGTCGCGATTGCCACGGTTGGCCTCGCCCTCGCCACGATCACCGGTGTGGAGTTGTGGGACGCTGCCGCCTCGATCGCCATCGGAATCCTGTTGATGGCGATTGGATTGGTCGTCAACCGCGAGACACAGAGCCTCCTCCTCGGTGAAGCGGCCACAGCCGACGTCGTCACCGCGATCCATGACGCCATCGCGACGACCGCCGGCATCGACGGGGTCCGCGAGCTCCGCACGATTCATCTCGGACCGGACGATCTCGTCGTTGCGGCCCGCGTCTGGGTCGATCCGCTGCGCACCGCGACCGAGGTCAGCCGGTCGATCGATGAGGCGGAGCGTCGGGTGCAGGCACTTGCGCCGTTCAGGACGGTCGTCGCCATCGAGCCCAGAGTTCGCCAAGGGACCGGGGAAGTGGGCGGGGACCAACCCAGCCAGGACGGCCGCTGATCCTGCCCAACGTTCGCGCGGGGAGAGCCACCCAGCCGCCCAATCTCGCGAGTGCGTCCGCTGATGGGACGACGTAGCGCTTACGTGGCGGGCGTCGGACGACCTCGCCGGTGCGAGCCGGTGCCGCCAGCCTCTGCGCCTGAAGGGAGACGCGACGACGCCGAGGTTGACCTGGGCCCAGGCGCGGGTGGGGGAACCATGTAGGTGCAGGCAGCCAGGTCCCAACCGGCGAGATCGCCGGTCGCGCGGTAGGCCGCGTCCATGAACCGCCGGAGAACGCCGCGGCGATCGGAACTGGCGCGCACCGCCTCGTACGGGAGGATCCACTCTTCCATCGTGGGTGCCCATGCGGCTGACGGCATGGATACGCCGCACAGTTCGCGGGCTCCGGCACGAGATAGGCAAAGAACATCGGATCGTGGCCCCGGTCGCCGGGCCAGAAGCCGATCGTCAGGTGCTCCGCGTCGAGGTCGTACCGCATCAGGTAATTCGAGCCGGGCCTGGGGATAGCGTGTCGGCCGTTGTAGAGCGCCACGCTAATGTCGAAGCCGCCCCACCAGAAGTTGACACCACTGCGGCCGAAGAAAGGCGAGCGCCACTCCTCGAACATCGCATGGATCTCCGTGGTGAGCGCCAGCCAGCTGACGCCGAGCGCCGGATCGTAGTCTCGCGGTCGCTCGTCCAGGGAGAAGGGTGTCACGTCCGCTAGCTCCTGCGGCTTGTCCCAGAGGTCCACCTTCACGCCGAGATCCTTGAGGACCTCCCGGAACTGGCTCCAGATCCCCGCGATCGGTCGAGCGGGCACTAGGTCGATTGTCTCAATCCGACCTGCCGTGGCGGACAACCGGATGACGCCGTCGACGAGGTCCAGAGATGCCTCGACGGCGCCCGCCGGGATCGGCAGCAGCCGTGTCGTGAGCCCGCGCGTCGTCACGGCGAGCGATGCATGGAACCGTTCCGGCAGAGGCGGCGCGAGCGCCACACGCAGCTTGCCGAGCATCTGTCTGACCACGTGGAGGTAGTCACGAGTCGCTGGCCAACGCCCATCGGCGGGTAGTCGCGGCCACTCCCCGCGCAGACCAGGATCACGATGAAACTCAGGCTTGGGCACTCGCGGGTCAATCGTAGTCAGATCCGAATAAGTAGCTGACCGCGTGTGGAACCGCTTTCCTGAGCCGCATGTAGAAGGGCCATGAGGATGAGCGTTGGCCGAGCCTGGCCACCACGGGTCGCCATCATGGCGGTCATCCTCCTCACCGCGGGGTGTGGGTCGAGCGCGAGCCCGGCAACTCCCGCGGCGACGTCGGCTCGGGTAAGCGTGAGCCCATCCGCCTCCGTCGGCGCGGCCGGGTCCTCGCCGCCGGCGACCGCATCTTCATCCGCCTCGGCATGTCCGCAATCAGAGCTCAGCTCGTTGTCCGGTCGGATCGTTTTCGACAACCACGAGGACATCTGGTCCGTCAACGCCGACGGCACCGGACTTACCCGCCTCACCGACTCAGCCTGGGCCGCTCGACCCGGCATGGTCGCCTGACCGGCGCCTCATCGCCTATCGGTCCGAACCCCATGACTATCCCGAGCTCTGGGTCATGAATGCAGATGGAACGGGGCAGCGCCAGCTGACTCGGGATGGCGGCTTCCCGACCTGGTCACCCGACGGCTCGAAGATCGCGTACGCGCCCGGTGGCGGGCCTTCCGGCATGACCTGGATCGCGATCATGAACGCGGATGGATCCGGCCAGCGCCGCTTGGCCCACACCGACGGGGGCGAGTACCCGTCGTGGTCGCCGGATGGGAAACGGATCGCCTTCAACTCCAATCTCTCCGGGGTCCCCTGATGTCGATCGTTGATGTCGACGGTTCGCGGGTGGTGGACCTCTCCACGGCCGGGGCAGGCCATGAGGTCGACTGGTCGCCCGACGGCCGTTCGATTTTGTTCGCCTCCAGCCGAGACCATTCAGACAACGCGAACGACGTCTATGCCATGCACCCAGACGGGTCCGGTGTGCAACGCCTGACGAAGACCCGCGCAGAAACGCCGGCCTGGTCTCCAGACGGCAGTCACATCGTCGTCTCCTGGGGCGGACTTTTCGTGATGCGAGCTGATGGATCCTGCATCGAGGCGCTGCCCGGAGGGGTCGGAGAGACAGGCTTCCCAGACTGGGCGCGGTGACGTGGCAGGCTACCTAGACGTCGGCCTCGTTTCGTTCGCGCTGGCATGGAGCGGGCTGAACGTCTGGACCTGGCGGGAGGAGCAGGCGGCAGGACCCGTGATCATCTGAGGGATCGTCGAGGCTGAGCGCAAGTAGTTGTTGCCGGTCGACATCAGCATGGGCCGCGTGACAGGACGGCCGTAGACGGCGCGGGGTATCTAGGATGAGAGTCAGTAGTGGGCCGACGCCCGATCCCGCGGAGTTGAAGTCCCTTTTCGCTCGCGGGCTGAGGGCGGCGGCCCACTGCCGTGCGGCTCCGGTCCCGGCGTCGCGATCCGCTTCCAGCGGCTAGCCGCGTCGGGCCGACCGCGGTCACCTGCTCGATGATTTGAAAGCTTCAACACGAGCCGGTCGTGCGATCTTTGCGATCAGGGCGCCGTCGATTTCGACTCGCTCGTCGCTTCAGGTGACGTTCAGCTTGGCCGCCTAGGCTCCTCCTCATTCTGTCGGCAGCGCCACCAGCCTGCCGAGCCGAGCAGTCGCTTTGGAGGTTGCCATGGGTCACCGCATCGCGCATTCCCTGAGGGTTGGAGCGCTCTTTGGAGCGGCGGCCATCATTGCCTCGGCGTGGCTAGGGTCCGGCGCGGACGTCCACGCCGCCGGATTGGGGGCCTGCAACGCTCCGTACGCGCCGAACATCGATCCGGCCGCTTTCACCGGGGCGAAGGGGCAGGCCAACGTCATCGACAACCCCTACCTGCCGCTTCTGCGGGGGAGGACGCTGGTCTACGCGGGGCTCAAGGAGGGCGAGGCCCAGACCGACACGGTGGCGGTCACGAACCTCAAGAAGACGATCCTGGGGGTGCCGATCACGGTCGTGCACGACCAGGTCACCGGCGCCGGCGTCGTGCGCGAGGACACGTTCGACTTTTATGCCCAGGACGACAGCGGCAACGTCTGGTATTTCGGCGAGGACACTCGCGAGTTCGACGCACAGGGCAATCTCGTGACCACGGAGGGGTCCTGGGAGGCGGGGATCGATGGCGCCTTCCCGGGGATCATCATGGAAGCTCAGCCCGAGAGCGGGGACGCCTATCGACAGGAGTACGCCCCCGGAGTGGCGGTCGACATGGGCTCGGTCCTGAGCCTCCAGAAGCAGGTGACCGTGCCCTACGGCACGTTCGACAACGTGCTCCAGACGAAGGAGTACTCGTGCATCGAGTCCGGCGTCGACCACAAGTTCTACGCGGCCGGGATCGGGGACATTCAAGAGATCGCCGTTGCGGGCGGTGGCGAAACCCTTGAGCTTGTCAGCGTTGAGACCAAGGGCGGGTAGCCTTGGTCGCTGGGCTACCGCGCAGGAGGTCCCTGACCACCTGCCTGAATGGGCGTTGCGCTGCTCAGTCGTCTGGCCAGCGCCTATCATGTACGAGTCGCGGCAGTCGTCGCGAGGATTTGACCGCCCGCGCAGACTTGGACGAGGGGCCAACGAGGCTGCTGTGCTCATCGGGCCGGGGCCTTACCCTCAGTGGCCCCGGCCCCTACCGCCCGACGGGCGGTTATCCCTTCGAGCTGCGCGGATCGGGACGACCGATGGTGTTCTGCTCGCGGACGCGGCCGTCTTCGCCCTTGACGAGGACCTCGCCGCCGCCCGAGGCCATGAGATCTGCCTCAGCAGCCGCCTGGGCTGCGGCCTGAGTCGGATACGTCTCCGCGTCGGTCCCGCCCGTCACCGTCCAGCCGGCGCCGCCTGCTTTCGGGGTCACGGTTCGCCTATTCGCTGCCATCGTGTACCTCCTTCGCGTAGCGCGATACGATCCGGCAATCGTGCTCTCGGTTACGCCACAGCTCGGCGGTAACACCGGCCTGCGGGCATTACGAGCGGCAATCACAGAGCCCGAGCGGTACGCCTGCGAAGGTCGACGGGTCCGGCCGCTCGTCGTCTGACGGGCCTTAGGACGCTGGCCCGGCTACCTCATCCGCTCCACGAGCCACACCCAAGGATCTTGACCCCAGCCGTTCCGGCGAGGCCGACGGCGGTCAGGGCCGAGGCCGCGAGCATCAACCAGTCGCGCACGGTGTGCGGCTCGAACAGGTCGTGGAACGCGAGAAAGTCGGCCACCAGGAGCAGGACCACGGCCGCTACGAGCGACAACGTCGACCACTCATTCTTGGAACCTCCACGCCGGGGGCGTCTGCGACCGAACCGTCCGCGCAACGTCTGGATCGATGACGCGTTGCCCGCCACGATCGTGATCCTCACGACGACCCAGCCGGTCAGATCGGCTTGCTGAAGCACGCTCATTTCGCTGCCGGGCCTTTTGGCAGAACAGGCC
Source organism: Candidatus Limnocylindrales bacterium (assembly GCA_036506235.1). GTDB lineage: Bacteria > Chloroflexota > Limnocylindria > Limnocylindrales > CSP1-4 > CF-16. The sequence goes on from DASXSA010000168.1 coordinate 5,363, forward strand.
GAGCTGGCCCACGGAATAAAGGTGCTGAGCGATATAGAGTCCGGGGCTTTCGTCAGACGTATCGACCAATGGCCATGGCCGCGAGCGCGACGAGGAGCAGTGCAACCTGGATCAAGCTCCATCGCCTCACGCGCTTTGCGGTCTTGGCGGTCTCAAGGGCGCCAGCAGCGCGTCGATCGAACGCGGGCTTGAGCAATACCGCGGCAAGGACGTAGGCCGCGAGCCCAGCGACGCCACCGATCGTGAACGTGATACCGCTCGAGGTGCCTATCCAGGCCGCATGTAGCCCGCCCGAGTCGATCCAATACAGCGCAGCACCCGCGATGATCGCCGACGTCGCTGCGATCACCATCACGTCCGTTAGCCGACGACGTACGAGCTGCGACAGAAAGCGCTGACCACCCTCGCCGAGCTCGTCCGCGGCCGGTTCAAGGAAAAATACGCCCACGACAACCGCTCCGATCCACAGCGCGCCCCCGATGATGTGAAACAGGCGCAGCACGACAAACAGCGTCATACGTGCTCCATCCCGCAGCCCGGCGACTTCCGTCGAGCCGACCGTACCCGAGGGCGGATAGCGCGGCAACAGCTAGCGGGGAGGGGCCGCGGGGGCTCAAACCAGACGAGGTCCAAGTCGCGACGGTGTTGGGCCGGGCGCGCGACTGCCGACTTGGCAAACCGCGCGACGGCGCCACTTCGTATCACTTGTAACGGTGCCCGTCCCGTCACGCTAACGAGGCACCAATCAGTTTTCCGGGACGCCGAATGGACTTTTTATCTCGCCCGCCGTCGCACAGATAGCGAGCGGGCCTCGAAAGGCAAGCCGATGAATGACGCCACGGCGGAGCATTCCCGCCGCCTCGAAATTCTCTTCGCGCAAGAGGACGAAGCGATCGTCCTGGACGTGAGCGAGAACCCCGACGCAGCGCAGGTCGCCACGCTGATCAAGGCCCTCGAGGCATCGAGCATCAACGAGGCGGAGAGCCGGCTCCGGGGAATCGCAACTGGAGCCAAGCCATTGCGACGATTCGGCTCACATCGCCGCTCTTGGTGAGTGACGAGGCTAGGACGATTTCGTGCGGAACGGGCTACGACAAGACCACGTTCGAGATCACCGGTCGGCGTACCTCGTTCAAGCGCACAGCCAAGTCGATCGCACGATCCGCCGAACCTTCCGGGGCCGTGGCACCCTCATGGCTGTGGGCGAGTTCACGCTGATGTAGTGAAGGCGCGGTTGGCCACGGACTCCAGGGTGCCCACCAATGGGATCGCGGCGACGAGACCATCGCGAACCCGCCTGGCATCTCGCGGCTCGTCCGGGCGACCGACAGCGCCCCGCCCGGACTAACAACGATGCGTCGCGCCCATGCCTCCGCAGAGAGGCGCTCTCCGTTAGCGCGCTACGATCCGCTCGTGGTCGCTACCGTGACGCTTCAGCTTGTCGCGAACGATGGTCTCCGCAGTCATCCCTGCGGCGACTGTACTCGGCAATGGGCCCGCCGCGGCGGTAATCGGCGGCGCCTGCGTTCTGTACGTACTCGTGGTGTCGCTGCTCCTGCGGCGTAGGCAGCGCTCGGTCGGCGTCGAGTTGTACACGCAGTGGGTCACCGTTGTTGTGATAACGGACGTCGTCGTGATCGTCGCCGGGATCGGGGCGATCGTAGGTCACTCCGTGGCGTCTCTGCAGGTGTCGTTAATCGCGCTCCTCGCGCGGCCGATGCTGGCCTTCCTGCTCGTCATCTCCGCCTTCGGCAGTAACGAGCCCTAGCCCCGTGTGGCCCCGCTGGCGTTGCTCCAGCAGCGCCACTGCGTGGGGCCGTACCGACTTGCAATCGGGCCGTACTCGCCGATGCGGGACGTGCGCCGACGTCCCAACGCCTCAAGGATCCACGCTACATTTCGCGCATGCAGACCCTCGTGGCCGAGATTCTGGCTGCCTGGCGCCGGGCCGAGCGACTTTCCCACGAACTGCCGGAGGGGTCTGCGGAGCGCGGCGCGGCTCACTACGCCGCCGAGCGCCTCCAGGCGCTCTACCGAGACCTCACACAGTCAGGCATCGTCAAGACGATGACCGAGGCCGAGGCACGGACGCTCCTGCAGGAGCTGACGAAGTAGTCACCTCGCGGTAGGTTTGACGCGCCCAAACGTACCCCACGGCATAGGCCGAACGGGTAGTGGGTCGACGTTGGCGCGGGTATGACTATCGGACCACCGGAACAGGTCGTTCGTCCTCCGTCACTTCATCCTCCCGACGACCGCCGGCGAAGGGGAATTCGATGCCTCATCCGTCTCTGCGAGGGTTGCTCCGTGACCGCAGGGTCCTGACGCTGGCAATGGCCTCAGCCTTGCTCGTCGGCTCCACCGGCGTCGTCGACGCGGGGTACACCTACTCCAACACGACGCGGTTCTACGCCTGCGTCAATACCACCACGAGATTGGTTCGGATCGTGACGCCGAGAAACGGCCATCGGGCCTGCAAGACCACCGAGCGCCTGATCTCGTGGCCCAAGACGGCGCTGCGTGGTGCGACCGGTCCGGCCGGCCCGATGGGTCCCGCCGGCCCGCAAGGGCTTCAGGGCCCTGCCGGTCCGCAGGGTCCCCAGGGCGATCCCGGGCCGCAGGGTCCCGCTGGTCCCGCCGGTGGTCCGCAGGGTCCCCAGGGCGATCCGGGACCGCAGGGCGACCCCGGAGCGCAGGGTCCGGCCGGTCCGGCCGGCCCTCAAGGCCCTCAGGGCGATCCCGGACCGCAGGGTGCGGCTGGTCCCGCTGGCGCAGACGGAGCGGCTGGTCTTCTCGGTCCTGCCGGTCCTGCCGGCCCCGCTGGTCCGATCGGTCCGGCCGGCCCCGCGGGTGCGGCGGGGGCCACCGGTCCTGCCGGTCCTGCCGGCCCCGCTGGGCCTGCCGGCGCCGCCGGTCCCGTCGGTCCCGCTGGCCCGGCCGGCCCCGCTGGCACGGTTGGCGCAACGGTGATCGTCCAGTCGGGCCTCGTCACGAGTGGATCGACGGTCAAGAGCGCCTCGGCCGCGGCGTCTTGCGCGAGCGGCAGCACGATGCTCAGTGGTGGTGGCGTCGTCACGACGAACGACACGCCTGACAAGGTCGAGCTCACCGCCTCCTATCCGAGCGCGGTGCGGACGTGGACAGTCACCGGATCGGCGCTCATCGCCAGAGGCAAGACCTGGTCGATCCGCGCGTACGTCGTGTGCACCGCCTAAGCGGTCCTTCGTACTGACACCGAGGACGCCCCCGCCCTGCGACGGGGGCGTCCTCATGTTCGGCGGGCCGAATTCCTGCCGTAATCGTTCTCTCGTCGACCCCTCTTGACAGGGGCTGCACCATCCGTGGTGCAGGGGTGCACCGGACGACTCAGAGCGCGGAGGCGTCTGACGCATGGCATCCCGGGTCATGGTTCCCCGCGGCGTCGCGAGCCCGACGACAGCCCGCCGTTACGAGGCGGAGCTCTACAGGCCGATCGATCCGCTCCTGGCCGGTTGGGAGGCGACGGCGAAATCCCTCGGTCTTACGCGGAGAGACCCGCAGTACTGGACGTGGCGCGCGGCATGGCTCGGCGAGCGAGTTCAATCGAGGCGACCGTAACGCACGCGCAACGACCGCTGCGCCGTTGTTGAGGGCTGCGCAGCTGCGCAGATCGATACTGGCAGAGCCTCGCTTTTAGGTTTTCCTGGAAGCGGGGTTTTCTGTGCCCGCCCGCACTAGCGGCGATGCACGCGTCCGAGCGAGCGGGGTCCACGAGGCGTTCGTCCGAGCCGGCGCTCCGCTTCGTCGATGTCCGATGCGTGGAGCGCACCGATCAGTTCGTCGACGTCCTCGCTGTCGGGGTCCTCGCTCAATTCGAGGACCATCGCTTCGTCATCCAGCGCGAAATGCACTTCAAGCCGGCGCGAATCGTCGACGGTCGAGTCACTCATTGCTGCAAAATCTAGCCCCGGCTGCATCGCACCGGCTCGCCCAGCCACGGTGTTCGGGTGCCATGCACCTAACGTCTTGTCGTCACAGTGCACGCTGCCCGCGACTGCGTCGAGTGCGCTGGCCTGACAAGCCGACGGAGCCTACATGCCGGTCCGAGGGGCGGTCGCTATCCGTGGTGCTCGCCGAGGGCGGCAGCTCGTTGAGGCTGGGAGTCGCGAGCGATCAGTCGTCGCCCGACTCGCCGTCGTCGTCGCTCTCGTCGTCCTGTTCGTGGCTCTGCTCGGCCGACTCGTTGTCATCGTTGTCGTCGGCCTCGTCGGCTTCCTGCTCGCCCTCGTCGTTCTGGTCGGCCGACTTGGTCTCGCCCTGGTCGTTCTGGTCCGCCGAGTCCTCGCCCTGATCGTCTTCGACGGCCTGGTGGACCCGGGCGTCGCCCAACGGCTCCGGCGCCTCGTTCACCTCGTTCGTCTCGTCGGTCTCGACGTCGTCGACCTCGGCTTGGTCGTCGGCCTCCCGTGGTGAAACGGTGAGCGTGTCCGTGTCCGGGGATGAGGTCGTGAACCGCACCGGGCTCCTGGCCAGCGACGGCGCAGCGGCCAGAACGATGATCGCAATCGTTCCAATGACCGATGCGACGACTCGTCGCCGGTTTGACCGGATGGTGTCCATTGGGCGGGCCTCCTTCGTGGTCGCATCGAATCAGACCACGGAAAGCCGCCAGCGGCCGCAGCAATTCGTCCGCATCGGCGCGGGTCGATCGTCCCGGTCGTGCAGGAAGCATCTGATGAACCGCGCGCACACGAGCCGCGGGCACGAAATAACTACGGCAGCCGGGAGCCCGGACTCGGGTGTCGGGAAGTCGTCCGCGAAGGAACCGGGTGTCGGTCTGGGGGTGCACCGATGTCGGGTCCCTTCGCGGACGGGCAAGATCTTCGATCCGGCCTTGGCTCGTCTATACGTATATCTACCTAATCGCACCGGATCGTATCGGTCGGACGGCCGGCCCGGCCCCGTGCGCGGAGGCACGGCTGACTACACTCGACTGCGTGACGGACACGCGCGAGACGGATACCGGCGTCGACCTGGAGCAGTCCGCGGGCCTCGCGGACATGGACCCCGAATCGTTTCGGCGAGCGGGTCACGAGGTCGTCGATCTCCTCGCCGATTACCTCGCCCACGTCGAGCGATTCGCCGTGTTTCCGCCAATCGAACCCGGGTCGTTGCGACCGAGCTTCGCGTCGATGGCACCGGAGGAGCCCGAGCCGATGGCGGCCATCCTCGACGACTACCGGCGTCTCGTGGAGCCTAACGTCACGCACTGGCAGCATCCCGGGTTCCTGGCCTATTTCCCGACGACGGCCTCGGGGCCGGGGATCATAGGCGAGATGCTCACGGCCGGGATCGGCTCCAACGCCATGCTGTGGCGGACGTCACCGGTCGCGACGGAGCTCGAAGAGGTCGTGGTCGACTGGCTACGCCAGGCATTCGGTCTGCCCGACGCCTTCGATGGACTCCTGACCGATACGGCCTCGATCTCCTCGCTGGCGGCACTCGCGGCGGCGCGGGAATCCGTCGGGGTCGGAGCAGTGGACGGGTCGCCCGACGCTGGGCGACCGCGTGTCTACGCCTCGACCGAAGCGCACAGCTCGATCGACAAAGCCTGCATGACGCTCGGACTCGGGCGTGACGCGGTCGTCAAGGTCGAAGCGAACATCCGATACGAGATGCGGCCCGAGGCCCTCGACGAGGCAATCCGCCACGGCCGGGAGGCAGGCCAGTTGCCGATGGCCATCGTCGCGACGATCGGGACGACGTCGTCGACGTCAGCCGATCCGATCGGCCCGATCGCCGATATCGCCGAACGCGAGCGCATCTGGCTGCACATCGATGCGGCGTACGCGGGCTCCGCGGCCATCATCCCCGAGCGCCGGCAGCCATTCGTCGGATGGGAGCGCGCCGACTCGATCGTGGTGAATCCCCACAAGTGGCTATTCACACCACTGGATGCCTCGCTGCTGCTGACCCGTCGGATGCCGGCACTTCACGCGGCGTTCAGTCTCGTGCCCGAGTACCTGCGGACCCTCGACCGCGAAACGCCGGTCCGCGACTACAACGAGTACGTCCCCCAGCTCGGGCGGCGATTCCGGGCGCTCAAGCTGTGGGTCCAGCTGCGCTGGTTCGGGCTCGAAGGACTGCGACGCCGGATCGAGCGGCACATCGAGCTGGCGCAGCAGTTTGCCGGTTGGGTCGACTCGGATCCTGATTGGGAGCGCCTCGCGCCGGTGCCGTTCTCGACGGTGTGCTTCCGGTATCGGCCCCGGGCGCTGGCGGGTCGCGAAGCTGAAAGAGACTTGGCCGCCCGTCTCGATCGGGCCAACGAGCTCCTGATGGACCGGGTCAACCGCAGCGGCGAGGTCTTCCTGTCGCACACGCGGCTGCGGGACCGTTTCACGATCCGCGTCGCGATCGCCAACTTGCGCACCGAGCCACGCCACGTGGCGCAGGCGTGGGAGCTGCTGCGCCGGGAAGCGACACGCATCGACGTTTAGCGCGGGCCTCTCCAGGCCCTCGCGACGTGGCATCATCGGGCCGTCCCAGCGTTCGATGAGGAGGACGTCGCCCTGCCACCCATCTCCGAGCTGACCAGGATCGAGCCCGTTCACGTGGATCGTCTCGAGGCGCAGGGCGTCTTCACGACCGGCCTGCTCCTCGAGGTCAGCGAGACGCCGACGCGACGGCAATACCTCGCCGACCAGGTCGACGCGACACCCAACGACGTGCTGACATGGCGCGACGAAGCGCTGATGCTCAATCTCGCGGGTTTCGGCCCGAACGAGCATCAGCTGATGATCCAGGCCGGTATCGAAGGGCTGCACGACATCCTTGCCGTCGACGCCGACGAGCTTCGGCGGAAGATCAAGCAGGCGGCCCTCGAGCTGAGTGTCGAGCCACCGAGCGACCTGACGATCCAGGGCTGGTGGGACCAGGGCCACACGCTCGAGGAGGAGTAGGTACCGCTTCGGCGCCCGTCGCAGCCGCCGTCGGATCGGGAATTCAGTTCGACGGACTAGGATGCTGGCGTGACCGTTGGCATCGGCAGCCGAATCGCAAGCGCGATCCTGGCCTTGGCGTTCGCGATCGTCGTCGTCGCCGCGTCGGTCGTCGCGTTCCTGAACCCGGTCTGGGTCGGCTTCGAGCAGGGCCGCAGCCAGGCCGCGGCGTGGACCGGCTACACCGACGCCCAGCTCCGGACCGCGACCGACGCGATCCTGTCCGACCTGGTCTTCGGGCCACCCACGTTCGACGTCCAGGTCGATGGCCAGGCGGTGCTCAACGAACGCGAACGGAGCCACATGGCCGACGTTCGCACGGTCTTCACCGAATTCGCGCTCGTGGCCGTCGTCTCGCTCGTCGTCGTGATCGCCGGATGGGTCGTCCTGCGACATTCCTCGCCGCGCACCTTCTGGCGATCGATCCGGTGGGGCTCGGCGGTCCTCGCAGTCGTAGTCGTCGTCGTAGGTGCAATCGGCCTGTTCGCGTTCGACGCCGTCTTCGAGGTCTTCCACCGGCTGTTCTTCGCGGGTGGCACGTACACGTTCGATCCGCGAACCGATCGCCTCGTTCAGCTCTTCCCGGATGCGTTCTGGCTGGAGACCTCGCTCGCGGTCGGCGCTGTGATCCTGGCGATCTGTGTGATGGCGTGGCTGCTGGCCGGTCGCCGGTTGACGTCCCGAACCGCCTTCGTGCCGGCGACGGTGCGACCCGCCGAGGCCAGCCGATGAACGGCCTGCCGGTCGCTCGCCTGTTCGGCTTCGAGATCCGCATCCACCTCTCGTGGGTCCTTATCGTCGCCCTGGTGACGATCATCGTCGTCGGGCAGGTCGAGGCGAGCGCGCCCTCGGTTCCGATGCCCGTCCGCTGGATCATCGGCGCGATCATCTCCGGGGCGTTCCTGCTCTCGGTCCTCGCGCACGAGCTCGGGCACGGGCTGGCGGCCCGGCGTCGCGGTCTGGACGTCGGCCCGATCACGCTTTACTTCTTCGGCGGCAGCGCGTCCTTCCAGCTCGAGTCGGACCGGCCGCGCGACGAAGCGATCGTCGCCGGGGCGGGACCGGCACTCAGCCTCGCACTCGGGATCGCGTTCGGTGTGGTAGCGCTGGCGCTCAACGCGACGGGTCAGCCGGAGATCCAGGCCTTCGCCGCGATCGTCCTCGTGGCGGCCGCGCTCAACTTCCTGCTCGGGCTCGTGAATCTCGTGCCCGCCTATCCGCTCGACGGCGGCCGCGTCGTTCGGGCGCTCGTATGGGCGCGGACGGGCGACGAGCGACGCGGGGCCTCGGTCGCCTCGCGATTGGGCAGGATCGTTGGCTGGATGCTGATCGGCGGCGGCATCGCCCTGATGGTCATCGACAGCAGCCCGATCGACGGCCTGATGCTCGCGCTGTCGGGCTGGTTCCTGGGCAGCGCGTCCCGCGGTATCGAGCGCCGCCTCGTCGTCCAGGACCTCCTCAAAGGTGTGCGGGTCGAGGACGTGATGGAACGTGAGTACCCGAGCGTCGCCCCGAACCTGACCGTAGACACCTTCGCCGAGCGCCTTCTCGAGACCGGACCCGGGTCGGCGATGCCGGTGCTCCACGACGACAGGATCGTCGGCCTGATCGGCGCCAGCGAGCTTCGCAGGCTGCGCCGCGGACTGTGGCCCACGACCCGCGCCGAGGACGTGATGGTCGCGCTGCCGCGCCTGCCGTTGCTCGCGGCACGCGACACGCTCTGGTCGGCGCTCGATCGGCTGGGGCGGAGCGGCCTCGACGGGCTGCCCGTGGTCGACGGTGGCGGGTTGCTCGGCGTCGTGACCCGCCAGACGATCGCGGAAGCCATCCAGAGCCGGGCGAAGCTGCGCGGAGTGACAATCCGATGACGGCCACGAAAGCGCCTCACCTGGAACACGACGAGCGGGCGCGAGTCGGGCTGATGTCGGTCGACGAGGCGCTGGCGTCGGTTCTGCGCTCGATCGATGCGCCGGTCGGCACCGAGGAGGTGCCGGTCGCCGAGGCCCTCGGACGGGTCCTGGCGGAGCCGGTGATCGCGCCGATCTCGCTGCCACCGTGGGACAACTCGGCGATGGACGGGTATGCGATCCGGGCCGCTGACACCGAGGGGGTCGGGCCCGAGCGGCCGGTCGTCCTGCAGGTCATCGGCGAGGTCAGGGCGGGTTCGCGGGCTGCCTCCTCGGTCCGGGAGGGGACCGCGCTGCGGATCGCAACCGGCGCCCGCATCCCGCCCGGTGCCGACGCGGTCGTCCCGGTCGAGAACACGTATCCGTCCGAGCTGGGAACCCTCGCGGGGCCTGCGAGTCGGGACGCCGCCGGACCGCTGCCGACTGGCATCGAGCTCCGAGCCGCGGTGCCCGTCGGTGGCTCGATCCGATCTTCTGGCAGCGACGTTCAGGGAGGCGCGGCTGTCCTTGAGGCGGGCGTCGTCCTGACGCCGCCGGCGGTGGCCCTCGCGAGTGGCGTCGGAGCGGCGAGGGTGACGGTGTATCGCCGCCCGCTCGTCGCCGTCCTCGCGACGGGTGACGAGGTCCGCGAGCCGGGCAGCGACCTGGGGCCGGCAGGCATCCCCGATGCGAACCGGCCCGGGCTCGTGGCCGCCGTCCGGGCGGCAGGCGGAGAGGCGGTCGATCTGGGCATCGCGGCAGACGATCTCGAGGAGGTCGTAAGCCGATTGCGCCAAGCGATCGACCAGGGCGTCGACGTCGTCATCGTCTCGGGGGGTGTCTCGGTCGGCCCGTACGACGTTGTCAAGGCCGCGTTCGATGACGTCGGGCACATCGAGATGTGGCGGGTGGCCGTGCAGCCCGGGAAGCCGTTTGCCTTCGGCGTCGCCAACAGCGTTGAGGGTGCGCGGGGCGCTCTCCTGTTCGGCCTGCCGGGCAACCCCGTGTCGAGCCTCGTCACGTTCGAGCTGTTCGTGCGACCGGCGATTCGGCGGCTTGCCGGTCTCGCGCGCGATCACCTGCTGCGACCGACCGACAGGGCGGTCCTTTCGGAACCCGCCTCGAAGAGCCATGGCCGGCGCACGTTCCTCCGAGTCCGCGCCGTGCGAGACGAGAAGGGCACGCCCGCGCGCGATGCCGCCGGTCGCGTGCGCGTTCGCCTGGCGGGCGGGCAGGGCAGCCATGTACTCTCGGCCATCGCGATTGCCGACGCGCTCGCTGTGGTGCCGGAGGAG
>DASXSA010000169.1:0-13357 GCA_036506235.1 Candidatus Limnocylindrales bacterium
CAGGGCGAGGATCACCAGCAGGATGATGACCCCCAGGATCACGCCCAGCGCCGAGCCGTCGCGCTCGACGACGACCTCGTCGTGGTCGTGGTGATAGGGATCGGTCATTGCCAATTCCACTCTTCTGCGGGTTCCAACAAGGCTGCGGCAGGGGCTTGCCGCTCGCCAATGACTCAGGAAGTCACGGGCTGCAGTCTGCCGTCGCGGCCATGGGCCGGCGCGCGAGCGCCCCTTCGTTCCGTCTTGCAGCGGCGTTGCAACTCCCGTAGGTCAAAGGCGACCGCACCCGGCGTTCGATTGCAACGTTGATGTTGCGGATTTGTAATCCCCGGCCCGCATTGCCGACCATGACCCGCAACAAATCGGGCTCCATCGTCCGAATCCGCCCGCCACGGTAAGCTGTCTCCACCGGTCGCCCGGTTGAGGAAGGACGGAACATTGCCCTACTCCGGAGCGCTCCGTATCGCTCTGGTGGCTCCGCCACTCGAGCGAGTACCGCCTCGGGCGTACGGGGGCACTGAGCGCATCGTCCACGAGCTGGTCCGCGAACTGGATCGTCGCGGGCATAACGTGACGCTGTTCGCGAGCGGGGATTCGGAGCCGCCGGCCAACGGGCAACTGATCCCCACCGTCGGCGAGGCGCTTCGCCCAACCGGGTTCGGCGGAGATGCGTCGCCCTATTTCTACAGCACGATCCTCGACGTCCTGCATCGCGCGGACGAGTTCGACCTGATCCACGCCCACCTCGATTGGCCCGGCATCATCCTCGCCCACGTCAGCTCGACCCCGGTGCTCAACACCTTCCACGGCCGGATCGATTTCCCGTTCGCGGCCCGGCTGTTCGAGAACGCGCCGCGTGGCCTGGTGGCGATCAGTCGGGCGCAGGCTCACCTGTGTCCGGACGTGCCGTGGGAAGCGGTCGTCCACAACGGGCTGAACCTGGCCAACGCACCGTTCGAGCGACGCGCCGGCGAGGACCTTTGCTTCGTCGGTCGCATCGCGCCCGAGAAGGGCGTCGTCGACGCCATCGAGGTCGCCCGCCTGGTCGGCAGGAAGCTCCGCATCGCGGCGAAGATCGGGCCGCGCCCCGACGAGCGGGCCTATTACGAGAACGTGTTCCTGCCCGCCCTCAAGGCCGCGGGCTCGGGCGTCGAGTTCCTTGGCGAGATCGGGCTCCACGATCGGGATCGGCTCTTCGCGGAGAGCGCCGCCAGCCTGATGCCCGGCTCGTGGCCGGAGCCATTCGGCCTGGTGGCGATCGAGTCGCTTGCCTGCGGCACACCAGTCGTCGCCCGGCGGGCCGGGGCCCTCCCGGAGATCCTGCGTGACGGCGTCGACGGGTTCCTCGCCGACGATCCGCAGGCGATGGCGTTCAGCATCGGCCGGCTGGATCGGCTCGATCGTCAGGCCATTCGCGCGAGCGTTCTCGAGCGCTTCTCCGCCGAGCGGATGACCAACGACTACCTGTCGGTCTACCGCGCGATGCTCGACCGCACCGCGCGCGGGGTCGAGCCGCGACTCGCCGCGAGCGCCGTGCGCGAGCGATGGGCGGCGACGACGGCGACCGACGGACCGGCCGAGGTCGAGCCCAGGGAACCGGCGCTTCGGACGATCAACGCGCCGATCGAAGCAGGAGCCAGCCGGCGGCCAGACTGACCGCTGCCGGCGCGGCGAGCCAGAAGAGCAGCCCGACCAGGATCACCCGCGATACCGCGAACGCGTCGAGCTGAGCGCTGAACGTCCCTCCCCCCAGCAGCCCTCGGAGGTTGGCAACCTCGTTCCTGGCCGCCGTAAGGGAGGCACGCGCCGACCCGATGGCGTCGATGTCGCCATCCATCGACGTGGCCAGCGTCCCGAGGCTGGTCGAGACGGCCCTCGCGCGCGTTCCAACTTCCGCGAAGCGGTCGCCCACCGAGGCGAACGGCCGATTGCCGAGGAACGACACGCCGCTCGCGGCCTGGAGCTCGTCCATCGCCGACGCGAGGTCGTTCGTCAGCGCCGCAGCATCGCGCGCCGCGGCCGCTCCGCTTCGAACGTTGTCGGTGATGTTCCCCGTCGCGCGGTCGACCTCCGCAAGCGTGGCGCTCGTCGCGTCGAGCGAAGCGATGAGCGCTCCGCGCTGCCGGTCGATCGTGGCACCGAGATCGATGATCGCGCCGAGCGAGCCCGCGACGAGGACCGCGGTCAGCAGCAGCAGCAGTAGCCCGAGCGCGCCATAGAGGACCAGGCCAACACCAAGCCGCCTTCGATCTCGGCGGGAAAGCTGGCGGAACTCGATCATGCCCGGCAACTTCCGATCATCCCCGAAGGGTCGTCAGGCTCCGGCGCAGGAGCACCCAGGAAAGAAGAAACAGGAGCAGTCCTTCGGCGGCCAGGACCTGGAACCGCCAGAGTTCCGTCGTAGCCCCGCGCAGCAGGAGATCCTGGGCGAGGGCAATCCCGTGCGTGACCGGGAGCAAGTTGGCGGCGGTTCGGACGATTGGGGCGAACTGGGCAAGCTCCAGGATGAAACCGGAGAAGAAGACCGAGGCAAGCAGGAGAAGCAGTGCTAGCTGGACCGCCTGGCGCTCGGAGTCGGACAGGACCGAGATGACGAAGCCGAGTCCCAGGGAGGCGAACACGACCAGACCCAGCGCGGCAGCCATAAGCCAAGGATCACCGAGGAATGGAACGTGGAAGACGGCGACGAGGAACCCGAGGGTGCTCATCCCGATAAGGGCGGAGAACAGCGCGAGGGCCATCATCTTGCCGAGCAGGATCTCGACCGCGTTGACTGGTGACACGCGGAGGATCTCCACGACCCCGCCGAGCCGTTCTCGTACCAGGCTGAGCGCCGCGATGGTCACAGCCATGTGCTGCAGGATCAGGGCGAGAACCGCCGGCCCGTAGTAGGTCACGAGCCCAGGTTGCGTCGGTGCCAAATTGTGGGTCTCAGCTTTCGTCGGTGCCGCCACCACTTCCGGCGGAATGCTGGAAGGAGCAACCCCTCCGAGCTGCTGCTGACCCTGTGCGACGGCTCGCTCGATGATCGACTTGTTGACGGCGGACGCCAGCTGGCCCGCCAACGACTCGGCGAGGGCGGCTTGAACGGGATCCACGAGATCGTAGTCAACCTCGATGATCGACTGCTTGCCTGCCTTGAAGCGCTGGTCGGCATCCGGTGGCGCGATCGCGACAAGGTCCACCTTGTGCTCGCGCAGGCGAGCTTGGGCTGCCTTCACGTCCGGTGTTACTGCCGCAATCGTCAGACCGTTGCCACCGAGCTTCTGGTAGAAGGCCGTGTCGTGCGGCAGGGTCGAGGTCTCCGGCACGACCACGATCACCTGCAAGGGCTGGCGCCCGACGTAGCCGAACCCAAAAAGGGCCATGATCACGAACGGGCCCAGCAGCAGGCTGACGATCGCGCCGGGGCGGCGGATGAGCTCGACGATCTCCTTGCCGAAGAAGGCCGAGACGCGGGTGAGGAACTTCATGATGGCCGAGACGGCGTCTCGCCGCTGAGCTCCGGGCCGGTTTCCCTGCCCTCCTCTCGCGATCGCTCGACGAGAGCCGCGAACACGTCGTCAAACGAGGGCCGGAACTCGCGCACGTAGGCAACCTTGCCGCCCTCGCTCGCGATCCGCTGCATCAGGCCCGGCGTCGCCTGGCCGGCGTTCTCGATGACCGCCAGGAATTGCCGCGGCCCGCGTTGGCGAATCTCTCGTACTGCGGGGAGCGCCTCGAGTCGGGTGCCGTCGAAGACCTGTTCCGTTTCGATCTCGACGACCTCGCCGCCAAGGGCCTCGCGCCGTAGTCCCTCGGGTGTGGACTGAGCGATGACGCGGCCATCGGAAATGAGCACGACGTGGTCGCATTCCTCCGCTTCGGAGACGTATTGTGTGGTGACAATCACCGTCCGTCCGCTCTCGCGCAGGCGGTGGAGTTCCCCCCAGGCGCTCTGGCGCAGCAGGGGATCGAGACCCGCTGTCGGTTCGTCGAGGACTAGCAATGCGGGATCATGCACGAGCGCGCACGCGAGCTCGAGTCTGCGCTGCATCCCACCCGACAGGTCCGAGGCGCGCCGACTTCGGACGTCCCACAGGTCGACAGTTTTGAGAACGTCACGGACGCGGCCGCTCCGTCTGAACAGCAGGAGCCCGAACAGGCTGGCCACGAAGTCGACGTTCTCGCGTGCCGTGAGGTCCGGATAGAGGATGAACGACTGCGGCATGTAGCCGATGCGCTCGCGTGTGCGGGCCCTGAAGCGCCGGGGCTCCTCGCCAAGCACGCGGACCTCGCCCGAGGTCGGCGTCAACGCGCCGATAAGCATCCGGATGGTCGTTGTCTTGCCCGACCCCGACGGACCGATTACTCCAAGCAGCGAGCCGCTGGCGACTTCCAGGGAGAGGCTGTTGACGGCTGTCACCGATCCGAACCTGCGGCTGACGTCCCGCATCACCACCGCCGGCGGCGGCGCTTCGGCTTCAGGTCGCGCGGTCTTTTCGTCGGACGCCACGGAGCCCTCCCAGCAACGCGGCCGGGTGGCCGGCTTGCACAGGGTCTCCTCGAAGCGCTTGCAGGGGCGCGCTCGGTCGCCGGGCCGGACATACGGGCTCGTGACGACGGACACCCGAGCTGGTACGCGGTCACGGATCCCGCCGCACGCCAAACTCGCGCGCAGGACCGGCCCTGTCACGGGGGTGTGACGGTCGGCCTCGCTCCCCTAGCGCCAATGACGAGGTGCGCTCCGGACGATCGGCTCGTGGCTCCAGCACGCGACTCCCATCGAGCCGACTCCAGGCCCGTGCCGGGCTCGCAGCGGGCGCGCGCCGCTGCGACGCGTGCCGACCGCGCGGGAGCGCGCGCCGCCGGCCTCCGCTACCGCACCGACGACCGGCCGGGCATCCGGCGGATTCGGTCGGGCCGCGGCTTCGCCTACCGCGATCCGCAGGGCCGCGCGGTCAAGCAGTTGAGTGAGCTCCGCCGGATCCGGGCGCTCGTGATCCCTCCGGCTTGGACCGACGTCTGGATCAGCCCCGAGCCGGATGTCCACCTGGTGGCGACCGGCCGCGACGCCCGGGGACGGAAGGTCTACCGCTACCACCCTCGGTTTCGAGCGGTCCAGGAGCGGCGCAAGTTCGAGCGGTTGGTGGAGTTCGGAAAGCGGCTCCCGTGGATTCGGAGGCGGGTGCAACGCGACATGGCACGCAGCCAGCTGACGCGGGACTCCGTCGCGGCCGCGGTCATCCGGCTCCTCGAGCTCACCCTCATCCGCGTGGGCAACGACGAATACGCACGCGCGAACCGTTCATTCGGGCTCACCACCTTGCGCGACCGGCACGTGGAAGTGAATGGTGCACTCGTGCGCTTCCGCTTTCGGGGCAAGGCCGGGCGACAGCACGAGGTCGAGCTTCAGGATCGCCGGCTGGCCGGCGTCATCCAACGCTCGCGCAAGCTGCGCGGCACAGCCCTGCTCCAGTACATCGACGAGACCGGGCGCAGGCGCCGCATGCGGTCGGCCGACGTCAACGCCTACCTCCGCGACGTGGCCGGGTCCGACTTCACGACCAAGGACTTTCGGACGTGGTTCGCGACAGTGCTCGCGTATCGCGCCCTGCGCTTGGCGGGCCAGCCACGGAGCGAGCGTGACGCCAACCGCCGCGTGAAGCAGGCGCTCGATGGCGTCGCGGAGCAGCTGGGCAACACGACGACGGTGGCTCGCTCCAGCTACGTCCATCCCGTGGTCGTCGAGGCGTACGTCAACGAGGCGCTTCCAATGCGGACGGCCGGCGCGGATCTCGACCCCGACCTGTCGCCGGCGACGGTCTCGCGCCGTGATGAGCTCGCCGTGCTGCGGCTGCTGGCGCGGCGCTCGTCGCTACTCGCCGGACGTGTCCCTCCCCGCGATGAAACACAGGCGCAATGAGCGGCTTCCGCGCACGGGGACGCGAGCGTGATCGAACCGTCAACCATCGGGGTACTTCATGAGCGAGCGAACCATGCAGCACATGCAACACGCCAACGAATCACGCGAACAGGTGCGGGCGGACGAACTCCCGGACATGGTCGGCACCCTGACGAGGCTCATCGCAGGCCTGATGGCACTCGCGATGGCCTTGCTCATGACGCAGATCCGCTGAGCACCCCGGCGACGCAACCCCGCTGATCTACATCGGGACGTCGGGCTGGCAGTACCGCCACTGGCGGTCTGCGTTCTACCCAGCCGGAGTTCCGCAGACGCGCTGGCTCGAGTTCTACGCCGACCGATTCGGGACCGTCGAATCGAACAACGCCTTCTATCGCCTCCCCGAACGGCACGTCTTCGAGAGCTGGGCCGCTCGGACTCCGGCCGACTTCCGGGTGGCGGTCAAGGTCAGCCGCTACCTGACCCACATCCTGCGCCTTCGCGAACCGCGCGAGCCCGTTGCCCGCTTCGTCGACCGCGTGCGCGGACTCGGCAACAAGCTCGGGCCCGCGCTCCTGCAGCTGCCGCCGACGCTCGAGGCCGACCTCCCGCGCCTGACGGAGGTGCTGGAGCGCTTCCCACCCGACATCCAGGTCGCGGTGGAGTTCCGGCATGCGAGCTGGTTCACGGACGAGACCCGGCGGGTGCTCGAGAGGCATCGGGCGGCCCTGTGCCTGGCGGACCGCTACGGCCCGATTGCCCCACTGTGGCGGACCGCCGATTGGGGCTACGTCCGGTTCCACCAGGGCCGCGCCACTCCTCGCCCGTGCTACGGCACCGGCGCGCTCGAGACCTGGGCGAAACGGCTCTGTGCCATGTTCGAGCCCGAGGTACCCCTGTACGCCTATTTCAACAACGACCATCGCGCGTGCGCGATCCGGAATGCCGTGGAATTCGCGCGCGCCTGCGAGGTCGCAGGGCTCGGGCCGAGTCGCGCGGAGGACGCCTGAAACGCACCTGTAGGCGGGTCCTGCCTTCGTGCAGGACGGCTCGTGGGCTCAGCCGCGCTAGGTTCGGGGCATGGCGATCCTCGCGGGGATCTTCGGCGTCATCGGGCGCTATGCCGGCCGGGTGCTCACGACCGCTCTCGGCTGGGCGAGCATGTTGCTGTTCGGCCGTGTGCCGCAGTCCAGGCAGGTGCTGCTGGCAGCGGCGACGTTCGGATCGCTGATCTGGGCCGTCCTGCTCGCGGGGGTCGTGCTCCCGACCGTCGCTTCCCTGCTCCTTGTGGCGGTCCCGCCGCCCTCGTTCGTCGATCCTCTCTGGATACGCGTCGCGATGCTCGCGGGAGCGGTCGTGCTGCCGATCGCGATCGGCATCGCCATGCGCATGATCCCCGAGCCGGAGGACCGCGCCAGGGGACGCGCTGCCGTCACGGACATCCTTCGCGGCTACCCGCTGGGCGCCGCGCTGGCGGTGACACTCGTCTTCCTGGCCGGCGTCGCAGTCGCCGGCAAGGCCCGCAGCCTGGCCCGTCGCTGGAAGGACGCGCACGTGCCGATCGTCGTCAAGCCAAACGGCTACGAAAAAGTTGTCAGCGACCTCGAGGATGCCCTCGACGGCGCCGGGCTCGACGTCTCCCGAAGACCCGCCAGCCGCGCGCTGACCGTGCCCGCCCGCGTTCTGGCAGCCGTCGCCGGCACGGGCGTGCGTGGACTCGTACCGGACCGGCTCACGATGCTGGTGGGCCGGGACCTCGAAGTGACCGTGCACCTTTCCGACGTCGCCGTCGCCGGCCGCGGGCTCAAGGTGGCACAGGCGCGGGCGGCGATCGCCAGCCGGCTGACGAGCACCGCCGCGCACCTCACGACGAGCGCCGAATCGCGGGCGATCGAAGACCTCATCGAGTCGCTGGCGCCCGGCCCGAGCGTCGTGCCCCCGTCACTCGAGGCGCCCAGGCTCGCGCGGCTCCAGGAAATCGACGAGAAGCTCAAGAGCACGGAGCTGCCTTACGACGAGTGGGAGATCCTGTACCGGATGCGCCTGCAGGTCGAACGCGATCTGCTTCGGGCGGCTGCCGGTGGTCGCGTCGTGGGGAATCGCGAGGGAGTCCAGCGCCGCGGACGGCAGCCGGTCGCGGGCGCGGCACAACGAACAGGGTCGAGCGCCATGCCCCGGCCGCAAGCGATCCCGACTCCATCCGGGCTGATTGCGCTGGGGGTGATCGGGCTGCTCCTGCTCGACGTCATCCTGGCCATCACGGAGCGCGCGGAGGAACGCCGTCGCTAGACCTCGGGACTCTGGCTTCGGCGGGCCGCGAGGCAAAAACAGGGACCCCGCGCGGGATCGGCGCGGGGCCCCGAGCATCGGTCCGATTCGGTCGTCGGTCGCGACGAGCGCTCCCCCAGACAGAGATCGGGCAGGTCCCCTTCCGTCAGTCCGGTCGTTCAGACCGGATGTGCGGAGGAGCCGGCGAGACGATGGCGCCGGGATCGTCATCCGGCCATCCACAGCAGGCCGCGAATCCTTGCACCGGCGTTGCAGCAGGTCCCGACACGTCGGAGCGACCATGCACCTGATCGGGAGCGGCGCTGGCCGCCTGCGTTCGTGCCTCGCCAGGCGCTGGGCCGCCTACGTTCATGCCTCGCCAGGCGCTGGGCCGCCTACGTTCGTACCTCGCCAGGCGCCGGCCTCGCGGCCTCGTGCCTCGCTGAATTCCTCGAGTCCCTCGAGGTCGCCGCGGGCCCGGCGCTTGACGAGCCCAGGCGTGTCACCCGCGCTGGATGCCGGAACCAGGACCTCCCTGTCAGTCGGTGGAGGCGCGAGGCCAACGCATACCGGTGCCTCCCGGCAGGACAGGCAAGCAGCCCGGCTAGCAGGCGACTCGCCGGTCCCCGAATCCGTCGCTCCGGCGGCGATGGCAGATGCGCGTAATGGCGGCTGCCACCCGATTGACGCGGCGTGGGATCAGCAGGACGCACCATCCCCTCGACCGGTCCCGGTTCGGACCCCTCTCGCCGGGCCGGTCGCCATTCCAACTCGGGGAGCGGCACGAGGTTCAGGGCAATGACCGAACTCCTGTCACGTTTCGACGCGGCGCTGAGCGACGTGTTCAACCAGCCGATCGTCCAGCTCGGCCTGCGCGCCATCGGCCTGTACCTGGTCGTGCTGTGGCTCGCCTCTGCCGTCTGGGCATACCGCGACATGCGCCACCGGGCCGAAAGCGAGGTGGCGTCCTACCTGGCGGCCGGGCTCATCATCGGGGCCACGCCGCTGTTCTTTCCTCTCGCGATCGTCGTCTACCGGATCGTCCGGCCGCCGGAGACCCTGACCGAGGCCTGGGAACGACATCTGAGCGCCAGCGCCATCGAAGCCGAAGCCGACGCCTTGCAGGGTTGCTATGCCTGCGGTCGGCGCGTCGATCCGGAATGGCTCGTATGCCCGACGTGCGGCACCAAGCTCCACCGGGTGTGCGCCGACTGCGGACAGCTGATCGACCTGGACTGGATCGTGTGTGCGTGGTGTGGCCACGAGATCGAGCGGCCCGGCGGCGTGCCACTCGAGGCCCCGCTTCCGGAAGCGCTGCCCGCCGGCCGACCGCTTGCTCCGGTTCCAATGGGAGCCGGCACGCTGGCGACGGCCTCGTCCCTGGGGGGCGTGGGCGCGATCCCGGGCCAGGTCGCGGACAGGCGGGCCTCGCCGAAGACATCCGGGGTCGGCGCGCGCTGACTGGGGACGCTCTGCTCTCGAGGGGGCTGAGCGGCCTGGTGTAGAGAGGGATACAGCAGGCCGCCTTGCCCTATCGCCAACCGGACCCCCAGGCTCGATTGGCTCGCGGTCCGCGATCGTTCGCTGGTGCGCAGCCACGACGGCGGAGACTGACCGTAGTCGTAGGTCCCCAAAGCAGACGCCTGCGCGCCACAGCCGTTATTGCAGATTTCTAACAAGGAGGACGCGCTCGGCCAGGGCGAGGCCGGGCGCTGGTCTGCCGGCGCATTCGCCCAGAATGAAAAGCGACCGGCGGCTCGTCGAGGACCGACGGCCACCGGTCGCTGGACAGACGAACGCCGGGTGAGTGGCGTTCGCCGAGGAGGAGGGAACGGCACGCCCCCGGGCGTGCACCCCGTCAAGCTAGCCGGGACATCCTGCCCCGGCGCCCGCTCGTCTTTCCTTCTCCTTGCAACCTGCTTTCAACGAAGAACAGGGCGTCGCGAGCCAGAAGGCCGGCTCGCTCCGCCCGCGAATGGCTCGCGAATGTCAGACGCGATCCTCTTCGGGGGTTCGCTCAGCTTCCCAGGATGCACGGTCGACGGTGTCATCCGGCCGCTCGCGATCGTCCCGGCGCATCTCGTCGCCGGCGTTCCCGAGGTCCTTGCGGACGTCGTCGCCGAGATTGCCCAACTCGTCCTTGGCATCGGTTCCGTCAATTCCGCGCCAGGCCTCCTTGGTCTTCTCCTCACCTTCCCGGTAAGTCTTCTTGACGTCTTCCACCCGATTTCCTCCGTTTGAGGTTGGCCTCGGAACGCCGAATGGTGTCCAAGCCAACCGCGTTCGAAGCTAGGGGCGGGATTGTTACGAGGGATTGCTCGTCTCGCGGAAGGCAGTTGCACGCTGCTTGCAGCGCTCTCCACCTTCCGACCTCGCCGTGGGATTGCCACTGACACGCAGTCGGGCTGCGACTGACACGCAGTCGCTATGGCCCGCACTTGGCCGGATGACGGGACGATCAGGGCGCCGGACTAGGCTGCGTCACGGGCCGCGCCGGTCCGGGCGGCGGTCTGAAAAGGAACGACAAGGAGGACCACATGGCCACGCAGAGTGAGCCGGCCGCCCGGCAGACGAGCGGCAACGGCGAAGGCATGGATACCGGCCGAACCGAGGAAGCCCGTCAGATGCTCGACGACGTCGCCGGCACGGTACGCACGCGCGCACAGGACGTCGCTGCACGTCTGCCGGAGGCAGCCGAAGCGACTCGAAGCGCCCTGGATCAGGCGAGCCAGCAGCTCGGTCGCAGCTCGACCGACTCGCTGATGACTGGCGCCGCCTTCTCCCTCGGGATGGTCACCGGCCTCATCCTGGCAGGAGCCAACCGCCTGCTCGTCGCCATCGCACTGCTGCCCGCCGCCGCGATGGGCGCAACCCTGATCGACCGCTGGAACCGGTCTGCAGGCATGACGGGCCGCCGCAGCTAGCCCAGCCTCGAGCGCCGAAGCTCTCCAAGCACCCACCACGGCATCGCCCCGGACAAGAGAAAAGGCAGGTGCCCGAGGAGGGGGCTCGGGCGACCTGCCGAGGGAGGGCGGGGACGCCCCGTCACAAGCGTCCCCATCGGGATTCTTCGTACCGAGGGGCTCACCCTACAGTCGCAGGGTGTACGCGCCGCTCTCATAGGTCGAGAGAGCCGTTGCATCAGCCTTGCGCGGGCATTGCAGTTCGCGTGGATGCTTGGGACCGTGGCTGCCCTAGTCCCTCGTCCGAGCCACCGCGCGGCTGAGAACGACCGAGTAGTCCTCGTCGAACTCGTGTCGAGCGTGGTCGGGCAGGTGATCCCGCTGTCTCTTCCATGCGATGGCGTGGGCGAAGGTGCCGACGCGCATGGCCAGCGCGAATGTGCCCGTCAGGCCGCTCCCCCACGGCTCGAGGTAGGCGTCGCGCAGCCTCGGAAACCACGGGCTCGTGGGCGGCAGCCCGTTCACCTGCTCGAGGAACCGGAACGTGACAAACAGGGACGCGAAAGGGTGTGAGATCGAGGAATCACCCCAGTCGACCACGCGCAGTCGATCGCCCTCCAGATAGAGGTTGGTCAGGTGGAGGTCGTCGTGCTGGATGGTCTCCGGGACGCCCTGCGCGGATAGCTCGGCGCAGAGCTCAGAGAAGCGCGGAACGAACCTCTTGAGCCGAGCCCTCCCGGGCTCGTCCAGTGGGAGGTCTGGCTGCAGCACGAACTTCTCGTAGCGCGCGGGGAGTGCCGAGATCCGCATGTCCGGGACGCCGTGCGCCAGGTGGTCGTCGCTGTGTGCGGCCTCGCCGCGCTGCAGCTCCGCGTAGAGGGGCAGGACGCGGAGCCACGCCTCGGGCGGGTTGCCGAGCTGGCCGATCGGCGTGCCCGCATGGGCCATCAGGAGCCAGGCCCGCTCCTCGTCGAAGGCCAGCACCTGCGCGACCCGGTCGGGCCAGCGGGCGAAGAGCTGAGCCGTGAGCCGGGGCTCGAACGCCTGGACGGGCGCGCACGCCTTGAACCAGGCCGGGCCGTGGATACTGGGAACGCGCGCCACGGTCGCCCACGGCCGCTCGTGCACTGTCTCGATGTGCCCGATGGGTTCGACGTGCGCACGGATCCAGGCCTCGGCTTCGGGGTCCACGGTGCGGTTATGTCGCAGACCGGTCGTGGGAGAGCTTCCTCGCGGGTCGGTTATGGAAGCTTCCCGTCGAAGTCACCACGAGCCGGCAGCTGCACCTTGCCGGAGCGTGTGGCGCAAGGAAATGCTCCCGACCCCCAGTCGGTTCGGGAGCAAGGTTGATCGTGACGTCGCGCCGATTTCAGCGAAAACGATTCCGGCTGGGCTCGATCTTGCACGTGGCTCGAAGCCTAGAGCCTTCCGGCGGTCGGGCTGGTCGCGCACACTCCGTGACAGAGGCAACGGTCCCTCAGACCGTCCCCATCACCTGCCGCGTCAGGATGTCCATGACGGCCGCGGACAGGTCGCGCGCGACGATGTCGCAGTAGGTGGAGCGCCGCGGGCCCGGCGTCTTCCGCGGGCCGATGAGGATGGTATGCAGGCCGGCCGGCCTCGGGCGCTCGCACCAGGCAGGATCGGTGGTGACGAGCCAGCTGTCGGCCGGCGGGTTTGATGGCAGCTCGTCCACCAGGGTCAGGGTCGGCAAGGCTTCGCGGATCTCATCCGGAACCTCCGCCGCGATAATTGTCACGTCGATCCCCACCTCGGTGAGGTGCTCGATCTGTTCGGTCATTCCGGGAAGCGGAACCCAGGACGGCGGGCGGCGGCGCTGTTCGTCGGGCTGGGCGAGGAGAACGGCTCCGCGGTCCAGGAAGACGGTTGTCACGAGATCACGCGCGGAAACGCCCACCGTCGAGGTGGGCGTTTCCGGAACTCCGCACGGCCGGCTGCGGCCGCGGAATGCGT
Organism: Candidatus Limnocylindrales bacterium; assembly: GCA_036506235.1. Lineage (GTDB taxonomy): Bacteria > Chloroflexota > Limnocylindria > Limnocylindrales > CSP1-4 > CF-16. The sequence continues at coordinate 13,030 of DASXSA010000169.1, forward strand.
TCCAAGTTGGTCAGACCGGCCCTGCGCCGACGCGCCGGTTCCCCATGATCGCGTTGGCCACCACCACGACGATGACGGCGCCGATCACGGAAATCACGATCGTGCTCAGGTCGAGCGCGCCCTGAATCGGATCTCGTACTCCGAAAATCGCCGCGGCCAGGAAGCCGCCGACGACGGCGCCAATGATCCCGAGGACGATGTGGCCGATGACCCCCAGGCCTTCGTCGCCCTTGACGAGCAGACCTGCCAGGTATCCGGCGATCGCGCCAAGGACGATCCATGCCAGAAGACTCATAGCTGTCCTCCAACTCCCGGCCCCCGCCAGTTG
>DASXSA010000170.1:0-8616 GCA_036506235.1 Candidatus Limnocylindrales bacterium
TCGGGCCTTGACCGGAGCTGCTCGGAGAACGACGCTGACGCGCGTTACTGACGCGCGTCAGCCAAGCACACCGGCGACCCTGCCGTCAAGACCCTTCCGCGGCTTTCGGCACGGCCGGTTCCGAAGCTTTTCGGCACGGCCGGTTCCGGCGGTCGCGACGAGTTCAGGGGGTCGCGGCCAGTCAGCGACGGTCAGATATGCGCCCGGAGACTGCCAACATCGTCGAAACCTCCGCGATGGATCACTCATGCATGGACGGATTTCAACGTGCGTGGCACGGCCGGAATCGACCGTGCGGCAGCGCCTGCGGGCCCGATCCGTGCTCGCGGAGCCGGGCGCGATCAGGGCTCCAGCTGCGCCGATGGCCTTAGGAGTCCCCGGATGCATGAGTGAGCCGAACCGCCCCCGCTCGGCCTTTGCGGTCCCCGGCCCGCGATGGCTCGACGGACGGTCGGCGAGTGGATGGGGTGGCCTGCGGGGATCGAACCCGCAACCTGCGGATCCACAATCCGCTGCTCTGCCGATTGAGCTAAGGCCACCGCGTCGCCGCCACGCGCCAGCGGATACCTGCCCGCGGCGCGACAGACCAGCGGGAGTCTAGCGGAATCGCCTCGCGGTGCGGTCGCCCGATCAGGGTCGCGATCAGGCCGCGGCCCGACGGACGCTACCCGGCTGCTGGTGCTCAGCCGAACCAGATCACCAGATCGGCCTCGGCGATCGGCGCGACCGAGGGACGGGTCGCGCCATTCGCACCATCGGTCTCGGCACCTTCCGGTTGCGAAGAGGGAGGGACCAAGGACCGGCGAGGTCTCGACGAGCGCCGCGGCGCCAGGTCGCTCGCCCTTCCGGCTCGCCGGCTGGCGCGCGTCGAGGCCGCCTTCACCGCGCCGAAGCCGTCAGCGACGATCGGCCGGCGACGTCGAAAGGGACGGCCTCCTCCCCGAGCTCCAGCCACCGCAGCGCGTAGGCCACGTGCACCGGGCTGACTCGCAGGCGCCGGTTGATTCGATCCATCGACACGCAGTCCGACTCATCGTGCGCTCCTTCGCGCCCGAACGACGAGGCGAGCAGCGCGCGGTCATGGATCGGCGACAGATGCGCACGGACGAGGGCCAGCTCGCGGGTGAACGCCGGCGCGCGCCAGCGCCTTGGCGGCTCCGGGCGGGCGAGCAGGGAGAGGACCGCGTCGGCATGGAGTGCGAGGTGCTGCCCCGCGGGTAACGGTTCCGCGTCCACGCCCCGATGATGGCGACCCTTCGTCACGGCGCCGTGTTGGCGCCGTTAATCCCTCATCAGACCCGGCGCGGGAATACCCCGATACGCGAGACCCGGAGGCGCAACTCGGGCCGAATCCACCCGTTTGCGCCGTGGGAAAACAGCAGGGCCACCGCTGGTACCTGCGTCGCGGACCTCCGGGACCATATCGCGGGGTGTCTGGTGCCGATATCCACCCTACGGTGCGGTCTGCGTCGGACGACCGGCGCATCGGCTCTCGGGGACCGCCAACGAATGACCGGCGTGCGGGCAGGCACCCACTCCGCGGCCAGGCTGCGCCGCTGGTCGATGCTCACCTCGGTTGCGCTGGTGCTGACCGCGGCGGGGCTGCTCGCCCATCCCGCCCCGGTCCTGGCCTGGGACGCCAACTCGTTCAGCTCTACGGATGAGCAAGAGCTCGTCACGCTCACCAACCAGGCGCGCGCCAGTGCCGGCTTGCGCGCCCTGAAGGTCGACTCGACGCTGACCTCGATCGCCCGCTGGCGCTCGAAGGACATGATCGTTCGCGACTACTTCAGTCACTCGATCCCGAATCCCCCGGGCGGCAACGTCTTCGGCGAGATGGACCGGCGCGGCTACTGCTACAGCTATGCAGGCGAGAACATCGGCTGGAACACCTATCCCGACGACGTGGCGACCGAGGCCATCCAACAGATGTTCATGGCCAGCTCCGGGCACCGCGCCAACATCATGGGCACGCGCTGGGACGTCATCGGGATCGGGGCGTACAAGGGCCCCACCAGCAAGAAGATGTGGACGGTGCTGTTCGCCGACAAATGCGGCAGCACGCCGACCGCGACGCCCAAGCCCACGCCGAAGCCGACGCCAAGGCCCACCCCCAGACCGACGCCACGACCGACGCCCAGACCGACCCCGAAACCGACCAACCGGCCGACGAGCACGCAGCTGCCCGCGGCCACACCCACCACCGAGCCCACACCGGCGGCCACGCTCGAGCTCTCATCCTCGCTCTCCTCGCCGTCGACACCGATTACCCCAGCGAACCCACTGGACCCGGGACTGTCGTCCCCGAGCGCCCCGAGCGACTCGCCGGGTCCGGGCAGGCAGCTGTCGGCCGGCGACCTGACCGACCGCAGCCTTCGGGTCCTGGATCCGCCCGCCCCGCCGGGCATCCTGGAGGCGATTTTCGGCAGTGTCACAGGCGCCTTCTTCGGCACCTGACCCGGACGTACACTCCGCCGCGATGCCGCCGATCCTCGAGGCTCGCGACCTCACGAAGCGCTATCGGCTCGGCGGCGAGGCAGTCGACGCGCTGCGCGGCGTGTCGCTCTCCGTGGAGGCGGGCGAGTTCGTCGCGATCATGGGCCCGTCGGGTTCAGGAAAAAGCACGCTGCTCCAGCTGCTGGGGGGCCTGGACCGGCCGACCAGCGGCGAGGTCGTGCTCGAAGGCGCAACCATCAGTCAGCTCTCCGACGAGCAGGCCACCCGTCTGCGGCGGGACCGGACCGGATTCGTCTTCCAGTTCTTCAACCTGATCCCGCTGCTCGACGTCACGGAGAACGTCGGCCTGCCGTTCACGATCGCTGGGCACGATCCAGGAAATGGGGACCTCGCGGGGCGGGTGCGCGATGCGATCGGGCTCGTCGACCTTGCGGCCAAGCAGCACCATCGCCCCGACCAGCTTTCGGCCGGGGAGCAGCAACGCGTCGCGATCGCGCGAGCGCTCGTCACGCGGCCCGCCCTCCTGTTCGCCGACGAACCAACCGGCAACCTCGACTACACCACGGGCTCGGAGATCCTCGACGCCCTGTGGCGGTCGTGCGTCCAGCGAGGGCAGACGATCGTCCTCGTGACTCACGACTCGAAGGCGGCGGCGTATGCGGATCGGGTCTGCTTCGTGCAGGACGGCCGCATCCTCGAGGAGATCCCGCTGGGGCGGCGCGAGGACCACAGCGCGACGCCGCTCATCAGCCGCCTGGCCCAGCTCGGCCTGTAGTTCCACGTGCGAGGTCTCTCCTCCTTCGCCTGGCGAAGCCTGCGCGCGCGACGCGCGCGAACCATCCTGACCCTGACGGGCATCGCATTGGGCGTCGGCATCCTGTTCGCAGCGCTGGCCACCAACGCGAGCATTGATCGGTCGGTCGATCGAACGGTTCTCGAGGCGATCGGCCGGGCGGACCTGCGGATCGCAGCCTTCCAGGAGACCGGGCTGAGCGACGCCACGCTTACTGCGGTTCGCGACACGCCGGGCGTTGCGCAGGCCACCGGGCAGATCGAGCGACGGACCTATCTCCAGGCCACGTTGGGCTCGGGTCCACGCCCGCCCGTGACGCTGCTCGCCGTCGACCCCTCGCTGGACCGAACGGTCCACGACCGTCAGGGGCTTCCCGACCTTTCCTCCGACGGCGAGGTCCTGGTTTCCGAAGATCTGGCGCGAGAGGATGGCCTTGCGGTCGGCAGCACGATCGTCGTCCAAGGTGCCGCCGCCGACGTCACGGTCACCGTCCGCGGTGTCCTGCCCGGCAACGGCCCGATCTTCGATGGCGACGGTCGAGCCGCTGTGGTCACGTTGCAGGCCGCCCGCGCGGCTTTCGGACCGATCGGGCTGAGCCGGATCGACTTGACGGTCGGGCCGGGAGTCACCCCCGCCGCGGTCACGCAGGAGCTCGAGCGCCGGCTTGGCCTCGAGCCCTACCTGCTGTTCACGCCGGCCGACCTCGCCGCGTCACTGCGGTCGTCGACCGCCGATTTCCAGGCCACGACCGCGCTCATCGCGGCGGTCACGCTGTTCGGCGGGGCGTTCCTGATCTTCAACACGCTGTCGATGTCGGTCACGGAGCTCTTCCGCGAGGTCGGCCTGCTGCGCGCGGCCGGGACCACCCGCCGCCAGGTCCATCGGCTCGTTCTGACGCAGGCGGTCACCCTCGGCGCGCTCGGATCGGCCGGGGGGATCGTCCTCGGATGGCTGCTGGCCGCGCTCATGGCCGGCTACGTCCGCTCCGTTGCTGGGGTTCCGGTCGAGGCCGTCGAGGTGCCGCTCGCGGCCGTCGTCCTCGCGATCGCGATCGGCGTGCTGGTCACGGTCGCCGCCGCGCTCGAGCCCGCCTGGCGGGCGGGGCGGATCTCGCCCATCGATGCCCTTCGCTCGCGACCGGAGCAGGGGCCCGCCATCCGGGCCCGCCTGCGCTGGCTGGCCGTCGTGTTTGCGGTCATCGCAGTCGCCGGCCTTCTCGCCTGGCCGTCGCGCGTCGGCGATCCGGCGCTGGTCCGGGCGCTGCTCGTGTACGGCCTCCTCCTTGCGTGCACCATCGCGTCGCCGTTCGTGCTCGGCCCGCTTGGGAGGCTGGCGGGCCTGCCGTTCAGCGTGTTGCTCGTCCCCGAGGAGCGACTCGCGCGCGGCGCACTGACCCGCGATCGCGGAAGGACCGCGCTCACCGTGGGAGCCCTGATGGTCGGCGTCGCGATGATCGTGGCACTCGCTGGAGTGGCACAGAACGCACGCCAGGCCGCCGCAGCCTGGGTCACGGACGTGATCCCCGGCGACGAGATCCTCACCGCGATCAATCCCGTGCCGGTCGACGGGGCGACCGCTGTGCCCGAGGACCTGTTTGTTCCGGGCGTCGTCCGCGTGACGCCGATCGCGACCTTCGCAGTTGCCTACCAGGGCGTCCGCCTGGACGCCGCCGCCACCATCGGCGCCGACATGCTGGCCGACGGCCGGCTGCGCTTCGTCGAAGGCGATCGCACGGCCGCTCTCACCGGCCTCGACGCGGGCGGCACGATCCTTCTGCCGAGATCCGTCGCCGAGCGCCTCGGGCTCCACCTGGGTTCCGCGATGGCGTTCCAGGGAGCAGGAGGAAAGCCGATCGAACTGCGCATCGCCGGCATCATCGAGCGCGGCCTGCCCGGATCCTCCGGCGAGGCGCTGGTCATCGGCTGGCCGGACGCGTCGGCTTCGCTGGGTGTGGTCGGCGCCGACTTCTTCGCAGCACGCTTCGCGCCTGGGGAGACGGGAGCGGCGGCTCGCCCAAGGCTGGAGGCAGCGGCCCGCCAGCTGGCGCTGGAACCGGCACCCCTCGACCGCGTCCAGGGCGCCGTGAGCAGCGCGCTCGGCCAGGTGTTCGGGCTGTTCGACGCCCTGGCGGTCGTGGCCGTCATCGTCGCCGGGCTGGGCATCGTCAACACGTTGACGATGAACGTCCTCGAGCGGGTTCGCGAGATCGGTGTGCTACGGGCGATCGGGATGACCCGCCGCCAGGTGTGGCGCATGGTCGTGGTGGAAGCGGGTGTGCTCGGCCTGGTCGGGGCGATCATCGGCTGTGTCGTCGGGCTCGCCGCGGGCTTCCTGATGCTCGGCCTGGTCGCAGCCGGCGGGCTCGGAGTGGCGGTCCAGGTCCCGTGGTTGACGCTCGTCCTCGCGGCCGTCTTCGCGACGGCCGTTGCCATGCTGGCCGCCTTCCAACCGGCGCGGATCGCGAGTCGCATCTCCATCGTCCGGGCGGTTCAGTACGAGTAATCGGCGAGCGACGGCAGTTCCCGGAGGCCGACGAGCCCGCACCCGGCTTTGTTAGACTCCCAGCGCACCGTCGCCGCGTTTCCGGGCGGCGTCCGGAAGGGATTCCCGATGACGATCGCGACCCCGCGACTCAACCGACTGCCCGCGGCCGAGTCGGGCATCACGATCGGCGACTTCCTTGTCCCGATCCGACTTGGCGAGCGCCTGAGCTCCCGCGCACGGCACGTCGTGCTGATCGTGGCGGGCGCCCTGTTCATCGCCCTCTGCGCGCAGCTGACGGTCGTCCAGAAAGGGCAGACCATTCCGCTGATCGCCGACTTCCGCATCCAGCTGGCGAACACCCCCGTGCCGATCACCGGCCAGACCTTCGCCGTCCTCCTCGTCGGCGGGGCCCTGGGTGCACGGCGAGGAGTCCTGTCGATCGCGCTCTATCTGCTGCTCGGGCTGTTCCTGCCGTTCTACGCTGGTGGGACCCAGGGCATTGGTCGCTACGTCTCGGTCGACGCGGGCCACATCGTGCTGGGTACCACGGGCGGCTACCTGATCGGCTTCGTCCTGGCTGCCGCCGTGACCGGGCGGCTGGCCGAGCTCGGCTGGGATCGCCACACCGCCGGCGCCATCGCCGCGATGTTCATCGGGAACGTGGTGATCTACCTGGTCGGCGTGCCGTGGCTGGCGCTGGCGCTGTCCACTGCCTCGGTGGCCAATCCGCTCGACAAGGCCGTGGCACTCGGTCTCACGCCTTTCGTGATCGTCGACCTCGCGAAGCTGGTGCTCGCGGCGCTGCTGTTCCCGACCGCGTGGTGGATCGTCGGGCGACGCCCGGGAGAGCGCTAGGCCCTGTCGCTACGTTCCCGCCAGGGGCTTCTTTCGCGAGGCCGGCCTGCCCTGACGCGGCGGCCTTGAGGCTCCGATATGACTCGCGCAGGAGACGGCCGACCTCGGGCCAGTAGCCTCGGCCAACGCCGGCCGGGCCGTCGGGATCGGCGGTCGCACCCCGGTCCCTCACCTCGGCGGCTTCGCCTCGCAGCCGGCCTGCCTCGGCGACGGCTTCCTCGGGCAGCTCGTAGATCGCGGCATAGGTTCGCGTGATCGCCTCGCCCGCTGCCTGCCCCGCGGTCAGTCCAATCTCGCGGCGGACGACCCACCAGCGCAGTTCGCGGCGGGCGACCTCCTCGGGGTCGACCTGCTCGGGCAGGCCGAGCATCCGGTAGCCGCGGGCGATGTCGGGCGCATACCGGTCGTAGTCGCCGGTCGCTCTCGAGAACCCGGCTGCGGCCTTCGTCAGCCAGAGGGAGGCGAACAGCGCGCGTGGCCAGGAGGCTTGCGCCTGCTCCCGCAGGCCAAGCACGAGCCAGCCGAACAGCCGCGCGGGCTGCCGGCGGTAGTAGGCCTTCCACATCCGCAGCTCGAGGATCGCCAGGCGGTCGGGATCGAAGTCGGCGCCCCAGCGGCGGGCCGAGTCGAGGGGGGCCGGCTCGGCAGAAAGGTCGGTCGAAGGGTCGGTCATCGGGGTGGCCGGTATGGTAGGCGACGTGGTCACATCGGTCGGTTCGCAACCCCCGGCCTCGAGGATGAAGCGGCCGGAGCTGGACCATCTCGGCCTCTACGGCCCCGGCAGCGAGGCATGGCGCATCAACCGGGAGGCGATGCTCCTGCTCGGGGCGGGTCCGCGGTCGCTGCTCATGCAGATCGCTCATCCGCTGATTGCCGAGGGCGTCGACCAGCACAGCGACTTCCGGGAGGACCCCTGGCGCCGCCTGCAGGGCACGATCAGGAGCTACCTGCGGGTCGTCTACGGGACGACGGCCGAGGCCCGCGGCGAGATCTCGCGGCTGAACAGCCTCCACCGCTCGATCAGAGGTCCGGTGCGTGACCCGGCCGCCGCCGCTTCTTCCGGCGCCAGTCGCTACTCGGCGCGCGACCCCGAGCTGTCGCTGTGGGTCCACGCGACCCTGGTGGACTCGACGATCGTGGCGTACGACGCCTGGATCGAGCCGCTGACACACGCACAGCGCTCCCGCTATTACGCGGAAACGCGGCCGATCGGGCGCGCGTTCGGGATCAGCAATGAGCTCCTGCCAGCGGACTTCGACTCGTTCGAGGCCTACATGGGGCGAATGCTCGCGCCGGACGGCCCCGTTCACGTGACGCCAACTGCGCGGGAGCTGGCGCGCTTCGTCCTGCACCCGTCGCTCGCCCCGATCTTCCCGCCGCTCGGCATCCTGCCGGCGCCGCTCTACGCCTGGACGAACTGGCCGGCGATCGGCCTGCTCCCGGACCAGGTGCGCACCGAATTCGGCCTGCCCTGGACGCCGGGGCACCGTGCAGTCGCGGGATGGCTCCTTGCCGCGTGGCAGTTCTGGCGACCGCTCCTGCCGGTCGGATTCCGAACGTTCCGTCAGGCTCGCCTGGCAGCGGAGAGGTCGGGTCGCGAGCCGGCGACCACCGCTCGCTGACGCTGACGCTAAGGCGAGCTCAGGTCGCCGTCTCGCTGCCCGAGCCGCCCCAGGTGAATTCAGGTTGCGTCGCGCTCACCCACCCTGCCTCAGTAAATGGACGGGAAACGGGACGCGAACATGGAGCGCAGGTCCAGGGACGTGTGCGCGTCGAGCGTGTCGAGGAGCGACTTCGTCGTCGCGATCCCGTAGCGGTGGGCTGCGACGTAGTCGCGCATCGCGCGCCAGTAAGCGGTCGTACCCATCCGCTGCCGGACGCGGTCCAGGAGCGCCGATCCCTGGATGTAGATGACGTGGAAGTAGCACGTCGCCGAGTAACCGTAGATCGACAGGTCGAGCCGGTTCGTGGCGCAGCGTGACGGCTGCCAGATCCCGGTTACGTAGCGGGCCATCTGGTCGGCAGCG
>DASXSA010000171.1:0-4957 GCA_036506235.1 Candidatus Limnocylindrales bacterium
CGCGGCGAGGAACACCATCTGCAGCGATCCCAGGATGGCGGCCGCCGCGCCGCCGCCCAGTCCGAGCGCACGGGTCTCCTGCGTCAGGAGCGAGAGGTTCAGGGCGGCCGCCCCCTTGGTGACCACGTACGCCACGATCGCGGCGAGCGGCACGATGCACGCCACGGCGGCGACGAACGACACCGCCAGGAACAGGCCGTTGACGATGCCTCGCCGTCGGTCAGCGGCAGAACGCACGAGCAGCGCTGAAGCGGACGAGGACGCCATGACGGGTACGCCGGCGGTCACGCCTGGCACCTCACGCCGACAGGGCCGCGCCGCTGCCGCGCGTGATCCGGCTGACCAGCAACCGGGCGATGACGTTCAGGATGATCGTGATCGCCAGCAGGATCATCCCGAGCCCGATCAGGCTGTCGACCTGGATGCCGATCTGCGCCTCGTTGAACGTCGTCGCAATCTTCGACGCGATCGTCTGCGCCTGATCGAACAGCCGATTGGGCACGACATCCTTGTTGCCGATCACCATCGTGACTGCCATCGTCTCGCCGAGTGCCCGGCCGAGGCCCAGGATGATCGCCCCGACGATCCCGGATCTGGCGTAGGGCAGGACTGCTCGACGAACCGTCTCCCACTTCGTGGCTCCGAGGGCGAGCATGGCCTCCCGCTGCGCCATTGGGACGGCGACGATGACCTCGCGGGAGATTGACACGATCGTCGGCAGGATCATGATCGCCAGGATCACGCCGGCGCTGAACAGCCCGATCCCGAAGGCTGGGCCCGAGAAGACGTGGATGAACCCGAGCCGCTCCACGATTGCCGCCTCCACGGTGTCACGCAGGAGCGGGCTCAGAACGAACACGCCCCACAGACCCACGACGACGCTCGGGATGGCCGCGAGCAGCTCGATCAGGAACGTCAACGGAATGGCGAGCCATGGCGGCGCCAGCTCGGCCAGGAAGATCGCCGTCAACAGGCTGATCGGGACTGCGATGAGGAGCGCCAGGAACGATGATTCCAGCGTTCCCGCGACGAAGGGCAGCGCGCCGTAGATCCCGTTCACGACGTCCCACGTCGTCCCGAACAGGAAGTTGATTCCGAACTTCTGCCAGGGGGCGATCGATTGCGCGGTTAGTCGTACCGCGACTGCGATGACGAGCACGACGATCGAGAGGGCAGCGACCATCGCCAGCCCGCGGAAGACACGCTCGGTCGGCCAGCCACGCGCCGCCTGCAGCGCCGAGACGTCGATCGACGGCCGCACGCGAACTCGGCCGCGCCTGTCGGTCATCGTCGGCTGATCCCTTCAATGGCCTCAGCCGGCACGCCCCCCAGAAACGTGCCGGCTGATACCTGGGCGGGCGGCGTCCGGGAGGACGGGCGCCGAGGATATTCGCTCAGGGCCAGATCGGCGATCCACCCGACGTGATCGTGTGGAGTGCGTCGAGGGCCTTGGTCTGGACGTCCTTCGGGAGCGGCGCGAAGCCGAGGCCCTCCTCCATGGCCTGGCCCTGCGTCAGCGCCCAGGCGGCAAAGGCCACGAGGTCGGTGCCCTTGGTCTTGTCCTTCTGATCCTGGTAGATCAGCAGATAGGTGTAGGCGGCGACGGGGTACGTGTCGGCGCCAGGGCCGTTGATGATCGGCTGGGCTCGGAAGTCGGCGGGGAAATCCTTGAGCGCGCCATTGGCCGCGGCCGTGACCCCGGCGGTCGAGCCGGCGACGAAGTTGCCGTCCGCGTTCTTGAGCTTGGCGCTCGTCAGGCCCGCCTGGACGGCGTACTGCAGCTCGACATAACCGACCGCTCCGGGCGTGTTCTTCACGCCTGCCGCGACGCCGTCGTTCTTGTCGGCGCCCTGGCCGACCGGCCACTTGACTTCTTTGCCTGCACCGATTCCGCTGGCCTTCCAGTCGGCGCTGACGGTGTTCAGGTAGCTCGTGAAGGCGTTGGTCGTGCCCGAACCGTCAGAACGATGGACCGGAAGGATGGCCTGGTCAGGGAGTGTCACGCCCGAATTCAGGGCGGCGATTGCCGGATCGTTCCACTTCGTGATCTTGCCCAGGAAGATCTTGCCGACCGTGTCGCCGTCGAGCTTCAGGTCCGTCACGTTCGGCACGTTGAAGATGACGACCACGGCGCCGAGCGCGGTCGGGATGTGCAGCATCTTCGAACCCGCCGGGAGCTTGGCCAGCTCCTCGTCCTTCATGGCAGCATCCGAGGCGCCGAAATCGACGGTGCTCTGGGTGATCTGCGTGACGCCGCCCCCGGAGCCGATCGCCTGGTAGTTGAACTGGACGCTCGAGTAGCTCTGGTTGAACGTCTGGAACCAGACGTCATAGAGCGGCTTCGGGAAGGTTGCCCCGGCTCCCTGCAGCGTGATCTGGGTGACCGACGGCGTGGGGAGCGCAGCGATGGGCGACCCAGCCGCTGACGCGGCGGTCGACGCTCCGGCGCTCGGGCTTGGACTGCTTGCTCCACTGCACGCGGCGACGATCGTCGCGGCGGTCAGGAACAGAACACCTGCGCGCGAGGTCAGCTGTCGACTCACGGTTCCTCCTCGTATGGGTCGCACTCCTCCGTGCGGCCGCCTTGCTGTCTTGCGACGAGGACAGCGTCATGGAGGGCGATGAGCGCCCTGTTCGCGGTCGGTTACCGTTTTGTTATCGCCGGCGGCAGGACTCCCAGCGGCGGGCAGGAGGTGGCAGCGCATGGACGACTTCCTGATCCAGCGGACCGACGGTCAGACCTGGGAAGTCGCGCCCTCCGCTCGCTGAGCAGACCGTCCAGGTCGACAAGACGCTGGCCATGCTCGGCCGGGCTCGCACGGAGGTCGAGCGGCTCGTTCGCCTGATCAGGTGCGCCTATGGGCGGCTTGAACCGGTGGTGGCCGGGCTGCCGCCCGAGATCCTGGAAGGGTCCGGCGCAGCTTCGCCTGCCGCCGCGTTCCGGGACGCGAGCCAGGAGCTCGTGGCGACCGGGCGTCCCTCCGGGCAGCGGCCGGCAACTGAGTCGACAAAATCGGGCGGCCGCCCGCACACGAGTGTGGGGCACCGGGCGGCCGCCCAACTCGCGCGATCGTCGCGGCAGGTCCGTCGCGTCTTCGTCGTCGTCGCGACGTGCGGCCTTTCAGCGGCCTTGCACAGCGAGGCTCCGGCCGCCGGGCGAGTGCATGTTGACGGAACGCCCGTCGGGATGGGGTAGACTGTCCGCCTCCCGCCGACGTGGGAGCTCCCGACTGGTCGATGGTTCTTCTCGAACCGACCCGTGGGTCGAAATTCGAGTTCGAGAAGAGGATCGAGGGTTCCCATGGCAACGGGACGGGTCAAGAAGGTCGTGTCCGACCGCGGATTCGGCTTCATCACCGGCGAGGACGGGAAGGACTATTTCTTCCACCGCGACTCGCTCGACGCATCCATCGACTTCGACCGCCTGGTCGGCGGCGAGAACGTCACATTCGAGATCGAGGCGAGCCCGCGCGGGCCGCGCGCCGGCAAAGTTCGCAGCGCCTGATCGACGAGCCAGACAGCTGATGACCATCCCCATCCGCGCGAAACAACCTGCCGCCGAGGGCCAGCTTCTCAAGCACGTCATTGCCGAGTACAAGCACCGGGCTCAGGCAGTGACGTGCGTATGCGGCTGGCAGGGCAGCACGGCGACGACCGACGGTCGTCACTCCGAGTGGACCGAGCATCTGGCGGCGAATCGGCCCCGCCGGGGCTGACAGAACCCGACAGTCAACCCAAGGGAGCGGACCCCAACCGGGTCCGCTCTTCGTTTGTTCGGGCCGCAGGCGAGCGTGCCGGTTAGTACGCCCTGGCGAACAGGACCCGCTGCGACGAGGCCCTTCCGTCGACGAGGCACGTACCGCGACCGCCTGAGCTCTCGAAGGGAATCACGCGGATCGTCGCGCCGGTCTCCTCGTTGATCTGACGCTCGCACGTGCTGTCCCCGCACCAGTGCGCGAACAGGAAGCCGCCCTGCTCCTCGACCGTCGCCTTGAAGGTGTCGTAGTCGTCGACCTCGTGGCTGTTCGCGGCGCGGAACTCGACGGCCCGCTGGAAGACGTCGCGCTGATAGGCGGCCAGCCGCTCGGAGAGGCCGCCCGCGACCTCGCCCAGGGGCAGCGTCTCCTTCGCACGATCCAGCCGCCGCACGAGCACCGCCTGTCCGGCCGCCACGTCGCGCGGCCCGATCTCCAGGCGGAGCGGAACCCCCCGGAGCTCCCAGTGGTTGAACTTGAAGCCGGGTGACTCCTCGCGCCGGTCGACCTGCCAGCGAAGGGGCCCTGAGGCGGTCACAACGCCCGCCAGCTCCCGCTCGAGTGGCTCGATCGCCGCCTCGACCGCCCCCCGTTCGTCGTCGGTGCGGGCGATCGGCACCACGACGACCTGCACGGGGGCCACGTTGGGAGGCAGGACGAGGCCGGCGTCGTCCCCATGGGCCATGATCACAGCGCCCACCATCCGCGTGCTGAACCCCCAGGACGTCCCGTACGGCGCCCGACGCTGGTTGTCCCGATCGAGGAACTCGATGCCCGCGGCGCGCGCGAAGTTCTGGCCGAGCATGTGGCTCGTCCCCGCCTGGAGCGCCTTCGTGTCGCGCATCATCGCCTCGATCGCGGTCGTGTACACGGCGCCGGGAAACTTCTCGCCCTCACTCTTCCGCCCCGCGATCACGGGAATCGCCAGCCAGTCCTCGGCCACCTTCCGGTAGCACTCGAGGCCGGTCTCGACCTCTCGTGCGGCCTCTTCCTCGGAGGCGTGGAAGGTGTGTGCCTCCTGCCACAGGAACTCCGCGGTGCGCAGGAAGAGACGCGTGCGGAGCTCCCAGCGAACGACGTTGTTCCAGAGGTTCATCAGCAGGGGCAGGTCGCGGTAGGACTGGATCCAGTCCTTCACACTGTCGGCGATGATCGCCTCGCTCGTTGGTCGGATGGCGAGCCAGTCGTCGAGGTCCTTGCCG
>DASXSA010000172.1:0-2090 GCA_036506235.1 Candidatus Limnocylindrales bacterium
AGGTCGGCGACCTCGTGCCCTTCGACCCCGCCGAGTTTGTGGCCGCGCTTTTCGCCTAAAGCTCGGGCGGATCTCCATCCGACCTCGGTCGGATGGCTCGCAGGGGCGTCGCCTCTACCTCGGTGCGCGGGTGCTAGCCGGCCGCAGAGGGAGCCCTCTCCGCCGCTGCCGGGAGGCCGCCGCGCATCGTGCGGATCGGCGAGAACCACAGGATCACGGCGCCCGACAGGCCGCCCAGCAGGCCGACCCCCATGGCAGCCCGGAGGCCCAACGCCTCGGCCAGGATCCCACCCAGAATCGTCGCCAGCAGCATCACGGTATGACTCGCCACCTCGGTTGTGGCGATCACGCGCCCGAGCGAGCGAGCCTCGACGATTGACTGACGCAGCGACGTCTCCGCCACGTCGGAGAGCGTGGCCGCGCTGTCGGCCACGAGCTGTTGGAGGATCAGGAACAGCGCACCGATCGCAACCGCACCGGACGGCGCCAGCGGGATGAACGCGTTTCCGATCGCGAACAGGAGCATCCCGCCGATGAGAGTGGGTCCGACCCCGAAACGACGGGCCGTTCGCGACGCGAGGACGGCGCCCGCGAACGAGCTCGCTCCTCCGACGCCGGCAATCACGCCGATGGCAGCCGGACCCAGCCCGATCTCCTGGGTGGCGAACAGGAGGTAGACGGCGCCGAACACTCCCCACAGGAAGTGGGCCGCAGCCGATGCGGCAGTCAACGCGCGAAGCACCGGGTCGGAGGCGACGAGCGCAATCCCGGCACGGATCTCCTTGAGAACGGGTTCGCGTGTCGATACAGCGGGCGGCGGCGGCTCGGGTCGACGGATTCGTGTGATCAGGACCGCGGAGATGACGAACGAGACTGCATCGATGGCGATCGCGATCGGCGCCGTCAGCAGCTGGACGAGAAAGCCGCCCATCGCGAACGACGAGAACTCGGCCGCCGACTCACTCGCCGAGATGGCCGAGTTCGCGCCCACGAGCTGATCTCGATCGACGATCGTGGGCAGCAGTGACCGGTCGGCGACGTCGAAAAAGGTCGTCATGGCGGCGGCCACGAACGTCACCACGAGCAGCTGGGTCATCCCGAGAGCCCCGAAAACGGCAGCGATCGGAATCGAGCCAAGCAGCACCGCACGTCCAAGATCGGCCGCGACCATGACCGGTCGGCGTCTCAGCCGGTCCACCCACGCGCCTGCCAGGAGGCCGAGGAACACCCCTCCGACGATCTCGAGTGCTCGAAGCCACGCCAGGTCGAGCGGACCGGCATGCAGCACGAGGATTGCGGCGAACGGCAGCGCGGTTCGCGTGATGAAGGACCCGAACATGGACACCGTGCCGGCCGTCCACAGGCGGACGAAGTCGGTGTTCCGCCAGATTGGCTCGTTCGCAATGCGGCCGATTCGCATCAGCGGAGATTACGGTGCCCGTTCGGCCCCGTGAGAGGCATGGGGTACACTCCGCGAGCCGCGTGTGCCAGAACCCGTACACGAGGCCGGCGGCCCTGGCGGCCACTGCACCTCACCACTGGGAGTCAGCCGTTCCGTCATGTTCGACACGCTGAGCGAGCGCCTGCGAAAGACCCTTTCGACGCTGACCGGCCGCGGCCGCGTGACCGAGGCGGACGTCGACGTCGCGATGCGGGAGGTGCGGCTCGCCCTGCTGGAGGCGGACGTCAACTTCAAGGTCGTCCGCGACTTCGTCGCGCGGGTGCGGGAGCGCGCGGTCGGCGCCGAAGTGCTTGAGAGCCTGACGGCCGGCCAGCAGGTGATCGGCATCGTCAACGAGGAGCTGACGGCGCTGCTCTCGGCAGGCGACCGAACCTTCCACCTGCAGGGCAACCCGGCGGTCGTCGCCCTTGTTGGTCTCCAGGGATCCGGCAAGACGACCTCGGCAGCCAAGCTTGCCCGCCACATCGTGAAGCTCGGGCGACGCCCGATGCTAGTCGCCGCGGACCCGTATCGGCCGGCTGCCGTCGACCAGCTGCAGACCCTTGGCAAGGCGCTCGACCTGCCCGTGTACCGGGCCCAGCA
Source organism: Candidatus Limnocylindrales bacterium (assembly GCA_036506235.1). Classification (GTDB taxonomy): domain Bacteria; phylum Chloroflexota; class Limnocylindria; order Limnocylindrales; family CSP1-4; genus CF-16. The sequence goes on from DASXSA010000172.1 coordinate 2,045, forward strand.
GGGAACGTCGGTCGTGGACATCGCCCGGCAGGGTGTGGAGGCGGCC